>JBBRCW010000075.1:0-21449 GCA_038204535.1 Chitinophagales bacterium
TTTTTTAGGAAACGATCCTGGTAAGGCGATCACTTTTGCAGGTGTATTTTTATTATTGGCAGCAACGGCAACGTTGTTTATAAAGGCAGTTATACCGGCAGACGATCTGGATGTGCCAATGGCTGCGGGCGGCCATTAGAATGGCTAACTATTCTTTCATTCACAAACCGGGCTGGTTTCCTTTAGTGATATCGCCCTTCTTTCAAATACAGAAGTATGTACGATCATCAACTTTATAATCTTATTAATGGCATGCTGCAAGGCCAGGTGGACATTGCCGAAGAAGATAATTTGTTTTATACCCGCCTGCTTGCCAATGCAACCGAAATTCAAACCCTGTACAACGAAATTTATGCACACCATCCCAATGCGACTGCCGCGTTTAAAAGAATGGTGCAAACCATCATTCAAAACTATTTAACCAGGGGCGAGGCATTAAAGCAACTGGATATAAGTAAACTGGAGGAGGGAAACTGGTTTTTATCGAACCGGATTGCCGGTATGAGTTTGTATGTGGACCGCTTTTGCGGATCAATTAAAAACCTGGGAGATAAACTGGATTATTTTGAGAAGCTCGGCGTAAACTTTCTGCATTTGATGCCCCTGATGGAAAGTCCTGCCAACGAAAGCGATGGCGGATATGCGGTCAGTAATTTCAGGCAGGTGGATGATCGGTTCGGCACCCTGGAAGATCTGCGAATGGTACAGGACAAAATGCTGCAAAAGAAGATGTACCTGATGCTGGATATTGTTTTAAACCACACTTCGCACCACCACGAATGGGCCATTAAAGCAAAAGAAGGCGACCCTTATTACCAGGATTTTTTTTATTTTTTTGATGATCGCGATATGCCCGATGCCTATGATAAAACAATGCCCGATATATTTCCTGAAAGTTCGCCGGGTAATTTTACTTATATACCAGAATGCAATAAATGGGTAATGACGGTTTTTCACCACTACCAATGGGATTTGAATTACAGCAACCCCGATGTATTTGTTGAAATGCTGGACACGATTTTCTTTTTTGCCAATTTGGGTGTAGATATTCTTAGAATTGACGCCCCCGCTTTTATTTGGAAACAGCCTGGCACTACCAGCCAAAATCTGCCGCAGGCGCATACGCTGTTAAGGCTGATAAAACTCTGCGTTCAGGTGGCTGCACCTGGTATGGCGCTATTGGGCGAGGCCATTGTGGCGCCCAATGAGATCATGAAGTATTTTGGAACCGGCAGGTTCAGGGCCAGGGAGTGCGACGTGGCCTATAATGCCACCCAGATGGCACTTCTATGGGATGCACTTGCCACAGGAGATATACGCGTAATGATGGCGGCACAACATGAAATTTTAAGAAAGCCATTTGGCACCACCTGGATATCTTATACGCGGTGCCACGACGATATTGGTTTGGGTTACGATGATTATATGATAGAACAGGCAGGCATGAACCCGTATGAACACCGCAGTTATTTAAAAAATTATTATTCAGGAAATTTTCCGGGTTCGCCGACTGTGGGTGCATTGTTTTCTGTGAACCCTAAAACCGGCGATGCACGCATCAGCGGAAGCCTGGCCTCGCTTTGCGGTCTTGAAACCGCCATAAATAATGATGACGAAAAAGCAATTGACTTATCTATCAAAAAAATATTGATGATGCAGGCGCAAAGTTTTTTTATTGGCGGAATACCTATGCTTTTTTATGGCGATGAAATTGGCACCATCAACGATTATTCGTACCTGTCCGATCCCGGAAAATGCTACGATAACCGTTGGATGCACCGGCCCGTTACCGACTGGCAAAAGGTGCAGAAAGCAGACGAAAAAGGAACTATTGAAGAACGCGTATTTTCGGCTACGAAGCAGTTATTGCAGTTAAGAAAAAAACTGCCGGTTTTGGCCGACCATAGCAATATTACCTGGCTAACACCGCACAACAACCATGTGGCGGTCTTTGTTAGGGCTATGTTCGATAAACGTGTTTTTTGTCTTTTTAATTTTAGCGACCAGGCGGCTTATGTTACCTGGTACACGTTTAAAGAACATGGCAATGCGCCGCACAAATTATTCGACCACTGGCTGCAAAAAACTTATACTGTTGGCCAGGATCATGAATACTTGATTATGGAGCCTTATTCATTTTATGTAATGGAGCCCGTTAAATAGCCAGGTTTTGAGGGTATTGGGTTTTTTGGGATATTGGGTGTTTAAATGTGTATGGGGTGTTAAGGTAGGGTGAAGCCTGGATTATCATTGCCTTCGAAAGTGCAAACTGTGGAGAGTGGGTACCTTTTTATTTAATGAGGTAAGCCTGATGTTTGTGACATTTCAAGTACTCTAACTACTTGTTCCTTGCTAACACCCTCAAAGTCTTCCAGGAAGACTTCAATAGAAACCCCGGTCTCCAAATAGTCAAATAGATTTTTGATGGGAACTCTCGTTCAAAAAAAACAGGAGTACCTCTTAGAATTTCGGGGTCAATATTTATTACTAGTCCTTCCATAATTTTAGATATATGTACACTCAGATTTAAGTTATATTATAGCGCGATGAGTGTAAGAAGATCTAAAGGGTGCATTTAATTACCGCATCAAACATGTGTTCGCCATCTAGAGCCTTCAGCAGCCTGGCGAAGCAATCTCAAGTGATTTGACAACATGATTTGCAGGGGATTGCTTCTCCGCCTGAAGTAGCGCGCCAGGCTGTGCCTCCCAATATTACATTTTTAGTCTGATTGATTTATGGTTCACCGTAATAATTCCTACATGAGGTATTCCACGCAAAGACGCAAAGCAAAACCCACGCAAAGGGCGCAAAGAAAAATCTTTGAATAAGCCAAATAAATACACTTATACATCTTTGCGTGAAGCTCTTGGCGGCTTTGCGTGAAAACATGTCGACTTAAATATCCATTCAAATAAGGTACGCATTTTTACGAATGGCCTTATTTATATGGCAAGGAAAATTTTGGATTAATAAAAGATATTATTAACGCAATAACGGGGAGGTTTGAAACCACATTCCTGGAGCAATCAGCATTTGAATCGCAGCATCGAAAGTTC
Source organism: Chitinophagales bacterium (assembly GCA_038204535.1). Lineage (GTDB taxonomy): Bacteria > Bacteroidota > Bacteroidia > Chitinophagales > Chitinophagaceae > Segetibacter. The sequence continues at coordinate 3,060 of JBBRCW010000075.1, forward strand.
GGTGAAGTAAATAATCAATACTAATTACGCATTTGTTGCAATGCCTTTTCCACCTCTTCAACCGGAAGTTTACAGGTCTTTTCTCTGCAGACATAAATGGTTGTTTTTCCACTGACCAATTTGTTTTCAAGTAAGGCAAGGCTGCCTTCCGTTTTGCCACCCATAAAAATCGCATTGGGTAGATAATGACTGTCAAATTGCTGGCGTTTCATTTTAAAATCATTACCCAAAATGGCAATTTCATAAAGCGGGCTGGTCTGCCAGGCTTCCAGTATGCCCCAATTCGAAAAGAAATAGATATTGCTCTTAACATCGGCTTCCACGTTCACGAGCATTTGTTTTGATTTGCTTATATAATCTTCATTATAGAGAAAATGGCCCAGCAAATACAGGTTCTGCGCCATTTGCGAGTTGGAGGATGGGATCACGTTATCAGCCACTTCCATTTTTCGCGAAATAAGATCTGCATACTGGTTATGCGTATAAAAAAACATTTTCGATTTTGGATCAAAGAAGTGTTCAACAGCGTACCCAGAGATCTTATTGGCTTCGCTCAGCCATTTTTCGTCGAAAGTTGCCTGGTATAATTCAATGAATGCTTTTATGGTAAATGCATAATCATCCAATAATGCATGAATGGATGATTTACCGTTTTTATAATTTCTGGTCATTTCGCCATTTTCAGCAATGGCATTTTTTAGAAGAAGATTTGCGTTGCGTACGGCTTTATTTAAAAAATCATCCTCACCAAATACGCGATAGGCTTGGGTATATCCGGTTATCATTAACGCATTCCACGCGCTGAGGGCTTTATCATCCAGTGCCGGTTTAACTCTCAACGATCTTACCTTTAATAGGTTCGCTTTGTCCTCTTCAATTTTCTTTCTCAATTCGTCCGGCGAAATTTTGAACTTGCTGGCAATTGCTTCGTCTGGTTCATTTCTTAACAGAATACTGTTTCCATGCTCCCAGTTGCCGGCTTCGGTAATGTTATAATAAGTTGTAAAAATGTCGGCGCCTGTACCCAGAGCTTTATCTACTTCGGCTTTCGTCCAAACATAATATTTTCCTTCTTCTCCTTCGCTGTCAGCATCCAGCGACGAATAGAAAGAGCCCTCTGGGGAGGTCAGTTCCTGCTGAACAAAATCCAGTGTTTCATAAACTACCTTTTTATACAGCGGATTTTTTGTAACCTGGTAGGCATGTGTATATAAACCTACAAGCTGCGCATTATCGTACAGCATCTTTTCAAAATGCGGCACATGCCAGTTAGCATCGGTGGAATATCGGGCAAAGCCGCCCTGCAAATGATCGTAGATGCCGCCAAATGCCATATTATCCAGCGTAGCCGTAACTGCGCTTAATGCTTCGTCGTTTTTGCTGAGGTGGTTATAGGTCAGCAAAAATTCCCAATTTGAAGGCATAGGAAATTTGGGTGCCCTGTTTGGGCCGCCTTTAATAAAATCAATATTCACCTTCATGCTGTCGAACTGCCTGGTGAGGTCTGCGATTGAAAAGCTTTTTTCAGTATCATTAAACACCACGTTTTCTGACTGGTGTATGCCCTGCGTAACCTGTTCGGCGCTATTTTGTAACGCGGCCGGGTCTTTCTTTTTTATGTCGATAAAATATTCCAGCATTTTTATCCAGTTGGCCTTTGGAAAATAGGTGCCGGCGTAAAATGGTTTGCCATCGGGCAAGGCCAGGGCATTCAAAGGCCATCCGCCGCTTCCGGTTATCAGTTGTGCGGCTGTCATGTACACCTGGTCCACATCGGGCCGCTCTTCGCGATCCACCTTAATACAAACAAAATGTTCATTCATGATTTTTGCCACCGTGGTGTCTTCAAAACTTTCATGTTCCATAACATGGCACCAATGGCAGGCAGCATATCCTATGCTGATGATGAGCATTTTATTTTCTTTTTTAGCCTTTTCCAGCGCCTTATCTCCCCACGGATACCAGTCAACCGGATTGTGGGCATGCTGCAATAAATAGGGACTGCTTTCATGTATCAGTTCGTTGGTATAGCGATGTGTATCTGTCATTGGTTTGTTTTTACCGGCTTGGCCGCACGACGAATTTATAAGAATGATGGCACTAATAATAACAATGATGAATTTGTATTTCATAATAAAAATTTTGCCGGATCATTTTCGGCAGCCGCGGCAATAGCGTGAATTCAGGAAATCTGCACATTTCAATGTTTAAAATTAAGCTTTAATAACCCGGATGAATTGTCGGTATCACCAAAATTTTTAGTGCCAGTTTGTGATATGATGAGGAAATGTGCTTTTCCAAACCCGTAAACTGCACCTCTCCAGCAGTATTCGCATATGTACGTTGAAAATCATAAAAATTTTCGAGTATAGAATAGTCAACCAGCCTGGACTGCGAAAAATAACTTTTACCGCTAAAGCAGGTGGAATTTTTAAAAGCAGCTTATTTAGTTTTATAGTAGCTAAGAAATTTGACACTCCTTTTATTTTTAAAGTGTACTTGTAATTCCCCGTTTCTACCAGTTCAGTGCCCGGCGTGAAGATCATTCTGAAAAATGTTTTGAGAGGAACCTTTGCGGGTAACCACTGCGTGGCGGCAGCTATTTTTTTAAACCTGTTCTTTAAATATAAAATTTATCAATACCGGGCTAGGGGATGTTTATTTACGGAATTTATTAAAACTAAAAAGCATTTTGCCGGCCGGATGCGGGCAAAATGCTTTTAAATGAAAGAGAGTGTAAATGGGTTCTTTGTTATTATTAAAAGAGCGGCCTAACACTAAAACCGCACCGGCGTATCACGATCGGCAGCATAAGCTTTGGTATAGTCAATGCCTTTTACCAGGCTGGCTACATACTGAATGCCCTGCAGAATATGTTGTTCATATGTGGGATCTGAATAGTCTTTTTTGTCGTGCCCATACACTGTAACCCAGGTATGACCGCCATCGTAATCGTAAAACCAAACCGATGGATACAGGTTGGCATAATTGCCCAGGTTTTTTACCATCATGTTATGCTGCCCGGTGTCAGCATGGTTTAATGTGGATGCATCATGCGCCATAATAGCGGTGGGGCCGGGGTACATTTCTTTGGCAAAATAACATTCATCGTCGCGCATCCATTCGGCAGGCATCCCCTTTAAGCTGGGATGTTTAGAATCAAGCACTTTAGCAGTGAATTTTTGAAATTTGGCATGCCATGAAAACGTGCCGCCCAGCATCATTTTAAACCATTGCCAGTTGCGTTCGGTACCTGTTACTGAATGTAAGCCAACAAAACCGCCGCCTGCTTCAATATATCGCCTGAATGCCAAACGTTGCGCATCGGTATCAAACACATCATTATTGGTGCTCGGAAAAATTAATAAAGTGTATTGTTTCAGGTTGCTCTCGGTCATAACAGATGGATTGCTGCTGGTATCCACCGCAAAGCCTTGTTGGTTTGCCAGGCGCAAAATACATTCAACCGCCGACGGTATATTGTCGTGCACAAACCCGCTGCCATTTTTTGTGTACACCAACACCTTTACCTTTTTCCAGTTAACATTTTGCCGGGCAGAGGAGTTTAGGGTAATAAGGGAAAGTATTATAAAAGTCAGCAGTGTTATTTTTTTCATTGGTGGAAAAATTTAAAAGTTAAAAAGATATTCGGGCCCCTCGGGTCGGTAATTCAGCATGACAGCTCTGAATGTTATGTCATCCGGAGGAACGAGGGATCCGCTGTTGTTTAGAAGGGATTCCTCGTTCCCCGGAATGACGGCTCTGGTTGTTATGTCATCCCGACAAAGGAGGGATCCACTGTTGTTTAGAAGGGATTCCTCGTTACCCGGAATTACAGCTTCCGGTTGTTATGTCATCCCGACGAAGGAGGGATCCGCTGTTGTTAGAAGGGATTCCTCCTTCGTCGGAATGACAGATCCAGTTGTTATGTCATCCCGACGAAGGAGGGATCCACTGTTGTTTAGAAGGGATTTCTCGTTCCCCGGAATTACAGCTTCCGGTTGTTATGTCATCCCGACAAAGGAGGGATCCGTTGTTGTTTAGAAGGAATTCCTCGTTCCCCGGGAGGATAGCACTAGTTGTTATGTCATCCCGACAAAGGAGGGATCCGTTGTTATTTAGAAGGGATTCCTCGTTCCCCGGAATGACAGCTCTGTTTGTTTTGTCATCCCGACAAAGGAGGGATCCGCTGTTGTTTAGAAGGGATTCCTCCTTCGTCGGAATGACAGCACTTGTTGTTATGTCATCCCGACGAAGGAGGGATCCGCTGATGTTTAGAAGGGATTCCTCCTTCGTCGGAATGACGGCTCTGGTTGTTATGTCATCCCGACGAAGGAGGGATCCGCTGTTATTTAGAAGGGATTCCTCCTTCGTCGGAATGACAACAGCGTTTTCCACATCATCACTATACTCACTACTCACCACTCACCCCTCACCCCTCACCGATCACCCCTCACTGATCACTCCTCACCCCTCACCGATCACTCCTCACCCCTTTTTCCCAATATAATTCGTTCCATACGGATAGCGCTGCGGCCTCGATAATAATTTATTGGCTTCCACATTATTTTTAAATACTTCTTTGGCCGGGTCCCAATACAATTTGCCGTGGCTTTTCATAGCCGCATGGGCTACCAGGCAGGCGCTGCACGAACGATGCGCAACCTCAGCCGGACTGATTGTGGGTTTTTTACTCACTATACAATCCAGCCAGTTGCCATGCTGCTCGGGGCTGTCGTATAAATGAATTTCGTTTGGCCCGATGATGGAGGAAAGTATTTTTGGATTGCTTGCGGAAAAGGCTTTTTCTTCTTTGCCCGAGGTTGGGTCGGTTGCGGTTACACCTACATTTCCCCTGGTAACAAATATCCATCCATCGCTGCCTTCAAATTTAACTCCATTGGGGTTTTTGCTGTTGATGAGCATTGTTACGCCATTGGCGTATTTGGCGGTTACTTCATAATCGCCATGTACATTCCATAAACCGGTCTTGGGAAACCCGGCGGTTGCTTCAACCTCAATAGGCCCGGTCAGTTCCGTATTCATTCCCCAATGGGCAATGTCTATGTGATGAACGCCCCATCCGGTGATCATACCTGCGCCAAATTGCTCCAGTCGCAGCCATCCGCCGCGACTATTGGTGTCATTTTGTGTATGCACCCGGTCGTGGGTATAATAAATATAGGGCGTGCTGCCCAGCCACATGTCATAATTAAGGCCATCTGGTATAGGCATTTCCTTTGTTTCGCCGCCCGAAGGATCGCTGGGCAATCCTACATGAACGGTGTGTAATTTGCCTATTCTGCCATTGCGTACCAGTTCGCAGGCTTTTTTAAACTGCGGCCACGGATTTTTTGATCGCTGCTGGCTGCCTAATTGAAAAGTTATGCCCGATTTTCTAACGGCATTACTCATCTGCCTGCCTTCTTCTATCGTGAGCGATGTTGGTTTTTGGAGGTAGATATGTTTGCCAGCCATAGCTGCTTCAATTGCCGGCTGCGCATGCCAATGGTCGGGTGTGCTGATGATGACCGCATCTATATCTTTGTTGGCCAGTAGCTGGTGGTAGTCATCATAAATTTTTATATCCATGTAATTGGCCTGGCCGGTTTTTTTTGCATACCAACCTTCGAGCATTTTTTTACCAGCCTCCAGGCGTACCCTGTCCACATCGGCGGCAGCCATTATATGGGCATTATCATATTTAAATGTTTCAACCAGGTCGTGGGTGCGGGCAATTCGGCCAATGCCTATCTGGCCGATATTAATTTTGTTACTGGGTGAATTTTTGCCAAATACAGAGGCCGGCACAATCGTAGGAAATCCAGATAAAGCAACGGCACCCACGCCTGCTTTAACGGTGGTTTTTAAAAAATCTCTTCGGCTATTGGAATTTTTAGTTTCAGTCATTGTTATTTTTTTAATGAATGATTAAAGGAATGTTATTATTAATTTTCTTAAAATTGGTTAATTCTATCAACAATTTAATCGATCATATGGAAAAAGGGCCATAATTAAAAGTAAAATTTTAAAGCTTATCTCGAAAACGAAATGCGAGCCACAAACCCGCATTTCCTTATTGTATTCATCAAAAAGTTATCGAACTGCTAAGGTATTTTATCAAGAGGAGCAACATTTAGACTGAAGCCGGTATACCCTTTATTCTGATTGATACGGCCATTACTGTTAGCCTCAATAGAAGGGGTAGGCGTCGGCCATAAAACGTGGTACGGGCTGATGGTATATTTAGTTCCGTAGTTGGTTACCACTCCATCGCGGTAAAAATTGTTTTTAGCTATAACCCTGTCGTACAAATAATTATTTTCTGAAAAAGCAGGCAATGTATACACCTTTCCGTTCTCGGCAGGTTTTCCTGTTTTTGCAAAAAGATATGATATGCGTGTTAGTTCTGACTTACGGTTTTCCTCAAAAAATAACTCCCTGGCTCTCTCATCTAAAATTGCAGCCATGTTAACCTGGGCTGGTGTTATAGAAGCGCAATTTGCCCGGTTGCGTACCTGGTTGATATCTGCTGCAGCACTGGCCAGGTCGCCTTTCCAGAAATACGCTTCGGCTCTTAACAAGTAGGTTTCGGCTAACCTGAACATATACCAATCGCTGTGGCCGCCCTGCATAGGTGAATTCGCAAAATCGGGCACAAACAGTTTGTACTGCGGCCAGCCAAAATAGCTTCTGATTGTGTCCTTACACAAGAGCGCATTTGTGGCACTTCTTAACCTTACATTTTGTAAGTAGAAGGGATCGTTAGAAGTTTTTAAAGCACGATCGTTGTACAATAAATCTTCCATATTCATCCAGTTTCCTTTAGCATGCCTTAAGTCATTGGGATCATCCCAAATTTCGTATTGACCGTAATTGCTGGGGCGGGTTCTTCCTATTCCTCTTCCATACAGGTTTGATTGTACAAAATCGGTATTAAGATTATCATTGGTTCCGTTTTTACCTGAAGGTGTAATGATATTGGTATTTGATCCCCAATACGGAACAGCCTGGCGCATGATTGTCATACCTGTGCCAAATTGACCATCGCCAAAACGGTCAATTATCATAAATAAGCCTTCTTTGTTTGCAGCGAGCGATTTATTTTCCGGACGGTGTAAATCCCAAATCACATTACGGGGTAATGGTACAGGGACTGACGTACCTGCCGGAACCGTTATAGGTGGGGCAGCACTTCCGAAAGTGCTTTTCATTAAACTATACACGCCTCCGTTAATAACAGCATTAGCAGCTGTTATAGCTGCATCAAAATCGCCAAGAGCAAGGTTAACTTTTGTAAGCAAATGCGCTACAGCCCCTTTAGTTACTTCCCCCTTGTTTACATTATCAGAAGTCCACAACAATGCAGAGTCGAGGTCCAATTTAATTTTCTGCAGTATAACTTCTCTTTTTGTGGAATAGAAATCCAGTTTAGGTGCTGTTATTTCCTGCATTACAGCAGGTACATCTCCAAACTGATGAGTGAGCTTATAATACCGTAAAGCCCTGTGAAAATATGCAGCGCCCAATATGGCATTACGTTCTGCCGGAGAAGCATATGTAGCATTGTCTATCCTGGATATAATTGTGTTAGCCGTTTTAATAGCACTATACCCTTCTGTCCAGTAAACAAATATTTTGTTACGGTCGTCATTGTTGTAGGTTACCAAATCGGGCGTAATAAGCGTATTCAAATCCTGTGCAGGTCCGGATTTATCCGTAGTACCCTCTACCGCTATTTCAGTAAAAAGCATTTCCGTTAAAATTGCAGGATTTCCGCCGTAATACTCAAAACGTAAGTTTCGTGCCAGCGAAACTAAAGCAGCCCGCATAGCAGGTGCATCTACGTATGTTATTCCGGGTTCGTAAAATGAGAGCGGTTCTGGTTTAAGCCAATCTTTCTTACATCCAACTGCGGACAAAAATATTGTTGCAATAAGAATCGCTATAATTGGAAATTTAAAATCTTTTATCTGTTTCATCTTATAAATAATTAATATGCTTATAGGGTTAAATTGAGGCCAAACGTGTAGTAACGCGGAGGTGGGGTGTTTCCGTATTCCACATCCCAAAACGTCCAGTTGGGTTGATAAATGCCCGCATTATTTACATTAATATACACTTTAAGACCATTGATTTTTGCCCGGCTTAAAATATCAGTAGGAACAGTGTAGGCCAGTGCCACAGTACTTAATCTTACGAACGACGATTTTCTGTACACAGAAAAATCGGCACTACCGTTGCTTGAGAAAAGCCGCGCATATTCATTTGTCGGATTATCAGGCCTCCAATAAGGTAAGATATAGGAGCTTTGCCTGTCGAGAAATCCACTGTTATTTTTTGCCTGATTGAAGGGATCCCTGGTTCCCCAGTTTGCATAAAGCATAAATGAAAAATCTAAATTTCTAAGTATAGTGAAGTCATTTCTCACTGTCCATTGATAACGGGGAGTCCTGTAACCAAGAAATTGTCTGTCAGCATTTGAAAAAGTACCATCGCCATCTACGTCTTGTACTTTAAAATCTCCCGGACGTAGTCTATACTTCGCTGCTTCGGCTGCTTCATTTTCCTGCCAAACACCTAAAACTTTTAAGTCCCAAATCTCCTCAATATCATGTCCAATAAACCAGCGGTTAGTTATATCATCCTTTTCTACATCACCAATGTACTTTCCCGTAGCATCGTATGTTGGTACCGGCCCGTATAAATGGGCAATTTTGTTACGGTTTAAAGTAAGATTAAATGTTGATCTCCAGGAGAAATTCTCACGCTTTATATTCAGTGTATTGATACTGATTTCAAGGCCTTTGTTTTGCACTTCACCAATGTTATCCAGCACATTTCTAAATCCGGTTACATCTGGCAAAGTGCGTGTAACCAGCAAATCTTTTGTTGATTTTCTATACACATCAATCGTACCTCCAATCCTGTCTTTTAAAATGGAGTAATCTAGTCCCAGATTGTAAGATTCCGTTCTTTCCCATTTAAGACCAGGGTTCTGCAAGCGATTAACAGCCAGGTCTGATACGATTATTATTGCACCAGCAGCAGTTATGTATTGATATTTGCCGGTACTGAGATTTGATAATGCAGCATAACGACCAATATCGCGGTTACCATTTATACCCCAGGAAGCGCGAAGCTTTCCGTAAGTAAGCCACTTAGAAGAAACAAACTTTTCTTTGGAAAAAATCCACCCTAATGCTATAGAAGGAAAAGTTGCGCGTGGGTTACCCTGTCCGAAAGCCGAATACCCATCCCGACGAACAGATGTTGTTAATAAGTATTTCTGTCTGAAAGAGTAGTTTAACCTGCCCATTAATGCATCACCTGTGCTTACCTGGTCGTCGCTGCTTACAACTGGTTTTATACCTGAACCGATACTGTGGTAGCTTAAATTATCATTCGGGTCAAATCCTTCATTATCAATTTGGTTCCGCCATGACTGAAACTTTTCGGCATTAACCAGAAAAGTTGCATCGAATTCATGATCGCCTATCGTTTTATTCCAAAATAATAAATTATCTATTTGCCAGTTGTAGGTTGTTTGCTCTGTTCTTGTAGCAACACCTTTACGTGCAGCAACTCTGAAATCTTTGGCTGAGCGTGCATTAAAAAACCTGTAAAACTGGAAGTTGGGCGTAAAATTCGTTTGATACGAAAATCCCCAGGGCAATGTGCCTTTTGCATAAATAGTACCAAAAAGCGTATTCTCTTTTTGCAATCGGTTGGTGTAGGTATTATCTAAAAACGGATTGGTTGTATTACCAATATCGTCATTCGGACTGTCTCTCAAGGTAACCCCGTCCGGTTTGTAGATGTCGCCGTAAGGCGTGGCGTTAACCATAGTTTGCCAGGTTACAGGCACCTGACTTTCATCCCTGTCAGCAAACTGCATATTTATTCCAACAGTCATAAATTTTGCCGCTTTTGCCTCAAGATTTATCCTTGTTCTGAATGTAGAAAATTTATCACCTACAATTACACCTTCGTTATTGGTATAATTTAGTGACATATAATAGGATACGTCTTCTTTTTTACTTGAAATGCTAACCGTGTGATCATTTCGAATGCCCTTTTGAAACATCAAATCGTACCAGTTTGTGGTTTTTCCATCCCGATAATTTTGTTGCTCGTTGGGGCGTAAGGCCAGTCGGCCAAGCCATACAGTAAGCGAGTCGCCCTGGCGGCCATCATAAGCTTTCCATTGAGCAATGGATATATTGGAAGGAAGTGTTCTTGGATCATCAAATTCAAATGGTCTGCCGCCATTATTTATGCTTTTCAACACATCTGTTCTCCAACTAATAAATCCCGGCCCGTCATATAATGGCTGGTTCATCGCCAACTCTCCATATCCAATATTGGAATTATAGGTGATAGTTGGTTTAGCGCCCGAGCCTTTTTTGGTTGTAATCAATACTACCCCACTTGCAGCCTTGGCGCCAAATACCGCAGCCGAACTGGCGTCCTTTAAAACGTCTATTGTAGCAATATCATTGGGGTTAATATCCGCAAGCTGGCCAAGGTAAATAACTCCATCCAACACAATTAATGGAGATGTGCCGGCACTTAGTGAAGATCTTCCGCGTACCTGCAAACTGCCGCCACCTTTTGCGGAGGTATTGGAGGAAACATCTAAACCGGGAATGTTTCCACGCAACAGGTCTTGTACACTTTGTGGATTTTCTTTTTCCAATTGGGTTGCTTTTACCTGGGCTACCGCACCAGTCACATCTCGTTTTTGACGTGTACCATAGCCAACTACGACAACTTCGTTCAAAGCGCTTACAGCAGGTGCAAGCGAGATGTTAAAGCTGGTATTTTTTCTTACTGGCATTTCCTGAAGCGTATAGCCAGTGTAGCTAAACACAAGCACGTTGTTGTCAGAAACACCATTTAATGTAAAACGACCATTTTCATCGGTGGATACTCCCCTGGCAGTACCTTTAATTAACACACTTACCCCTTGCAGAGGCGATGTTTTACTGTCTGAAACTACTCCGCTTACTGTCCTGGCTGACTGGGCATAATCTGAAAGCGGAATTGAAAGAAAGATCATGAGAGAAAATCCAAAGTATACCAGGATTTTCATGTGCATAGCACGATTTGGAATTTGGTTCATTTGGCAATTGTTTTAGTAAAAGTGTTTATAATCAAGAACAACATCAAGAGCGCAAAAGGCTATCATCCGCTGCTTAACGTGAAGGAAAAGTTAATGGATATTAAAATCAGCGATAGCGGATTAAAGGTCTATTTTTAACTACATCGATTGAAATAAGCCTGATAAGCAGCACATCAAATAAAAAAACAGTCTTTCGGCTTAATAAGGAAAAGCTTGTTTCTGTTTGTATTGATTGAATTTTGCGACATAAAAATGGGTTTTTATAAAGGATTTTTTTACGAATCATTATAAATGAAAAGAGGGATAACGATAAAGGATATTGCCAAGAAGCTGAACATGTCTATTTCAACAGTTTCAAAAGCGCTGAATAACGACGCAACTATTAGCATGCTCACAAAAGAAAGGGTGCAGGAAATGGCCAAAAGAGTAAACTATGTACCGAACGAAGCAGCCCGAAATTTTAAACTAAGCAAGACCTACACTGTAGGGCTGATTATACCCGACCTGCTCGACCAGTTTTTTGTATTGGCTATAAACGGCGTAGAAGAAATTGCGGAACAGGAAAAATACAATGTAATACTGGCGCAGTCTCATGAAGATGTTGCCAAGGAGGAAAAAATTATGAAGGTGATGATACGGAACCGCGTGGATGGCGTAATTGCAGTGATCACAAAGAATACGGTTGACATGCAATTATTTCAACACCTGGAAAGTATGGGTATCCCTATTGTTTTTATTGCCCGCGAACCTTCGGACAAGGCGTTTAATTATGTAATTACTAAAAACGAAGAAGGCTCTTTTCTGGCAACAGAGGTCCTTATAAAAAACGGGCATAAGCGAATTGCCCATATCATGGGGCCTACTTCATTGCATACCAGTTCGGTTCGTTTACAGGGTTATAAAAACGCACTCGAAAAATATGGACTGCCTTTTGATGAAAGCCTGGTAAAAGAAGTAGATTTTTCGCAAAAGGATTCAGCAAAGGCAATGGAAAAATTAGTGTCGCTTGCCTCGCCGCCCACCGCAGTCAATACATTTAAGACTTATATTGCTTTAGATGCAATTGAATACCTAAGAAAAAACCAGCCGGATTTAGTGGATAAAATTGAATTTGTTGGCTTCGGCAATCTGCCAATGCTGCATTACCTGGATCATAAGCCAATTGCATCAATAGAGGAAAATTCTTATGAAATGGGGGAGGAGGCCGCAAAGCTCTTGTTTAAAATGATACAGGAGATCGATTTGCCACCCGAAAATCCCGTTCACCATGAAGTTAACTGCAAACTGGTGATGCATTAGAGCGTACTTCAAACGTTGTAATAATTTATTCCCCTTAAATCAACAGTATTTTACCAGTTATCGGCTACTTTTATTTTCATTCTATAACAGTTATTTCGACTGTATTTCATTTACCTGGAAGAATAATTTACTGCCATGCAAACAAAACAACTTTTTAGTCTGGATAATAAAGTAGTGGTCGTAACCGGTGCTACGGGTGTTTTGGGCGAAGCATTCGTTTTGGCTTGTAGCGATATGGGTGCCAAAGTAGCCCTGCTGGGCCGCAACAAAGAAGTAGGGCAGGGGCGGGCCGACCAGTTAAATAATGGGGGAGGACAGGCAATTTTTATTGAAGCGGATGTATTGGTAAAAGAAGATCTTATAAAAGCCAGGGATATTGTTTTAGAAAAATGGGGAAAGATTGATGGTTTGGTCAATGCCGCCGGTGGTAATGTTGCCGAAGCGGTGATAAGTCCCGATGCCGATGTTTTTGACATCAATATGGATGCAATGAAAAAGGCCTTTGATCTTAATTTGTTCGGCACCATTCTGCCTACAACCGTTTTTGGCAAAGAAATAGCCAAAACCGGAAAAGGAAGCATCATAAATATTTCGAGTATGGCTGCCCAATCGGCCATAACCCGTGTATTAGGTTACTCGATGGCAAAGGCCGCGGTTGATAATTTTACAAAGTGGATGTCGGTTGAACTTGCCAAGCGTTATAAAGATGCCATACGCATGAACGCCATTGCTCCGGGCTTTTTTGTAACCCATCAAAACAGGCATTTATTGGTTAAGGATGATGGTTATACCCCGCGCGGCGAAGCGGTTATTCGCAATACGCCTTTTGACCGTTTTGGAAACCCCGAAGAGCTGGTGGGTTGCCTGGTTTGGTTACTCAGCGATGCATCGGCCTTTGTAACCGGCGAGGTGATTTGCGTAGATGGCGGTTTCCAGGTTTTCTCCGGCGTTTAATTTTAAAAAGCAGCTGTTCTGTTCTTCAGGCTTCAGTAATTTAATGATTGCACTATGAATAAAGTATTTAAGCGGCGTGGTTTTTTGAAAACCCTTGCGGGTGTACCGGCAGTTGTCACTGCTGGCTCATTGCTTGCCGGGCAATCGGTATTTGCACAAAATATTGATATTCCAAAAAGATCTTCCCGGTTAAAACTCAGCCTGAACGCTTTCTCGTTTAACGAACCACTGCGTAACGGCAGCATGACATTATTTGACCTGCTGTCGTTTTGCGCCGACATTAATTTTGATGCTGTAGACCTGACGGCCTATTATTTTCCCGGCTATCCGGTAGTACCTCGCGATGAATATTTATACCAGCTAAAGCAAAAGGCTTTTTTATTGGGGCTGGATATTAGCGGCACCGGTGTAAGAAACGATTTTGCGCAGGTTGATGCGAATAAGAGAAAGGCCGATGTTGAACTGGTGAAAAACTGGATTGTGGCCGCGTCAAAATTGGGGGCACCGGTCATTCGTATATTTTCGGGTCAGCAGGTGCCGCAAGGGTTTAGCTGGCAGCAAACTGCAGACTGGATGGTAAAAGACATAAAGGAATGCGTGGAATTTGGCAAGGAGCATGGAGTGATCGTTGCAGTACAAAACCACAACGATTTTATTAAGACGGCCAGCGAAGCAGAGACGATCATAAAAATGGTCGATTCAGACTGGTTTGGGTTAGTGCTGGATATTGGCAGTTATCGCGGGCCCAACCCTTACGAAGAAATTGCCCGGACAGCAAAATATGCCGTCAACTGGCAATTAAAAGAAAAGATGTATGTTAACCAGGTTGAGCAAACAACCGATCTTGATAAAGTGCTCCGCCTGGTAAAGGCATCAGGATACAGAGGCTATGTACCCATTGAAACGCTGGGTGAGGGCGACCCCAAAATAAAAGTTCCCCGGTTTTTAGAAGAGGTTAGAAAAGCATTGGGATAAATCAATAAAATTCCTGATCGAATATTTACAAAAAAAGCCCTCTGAAATTTTTAATCAGGGGGCTTTTTTTTGAAATAAAAACATGTTTTTATCTTCCTACTCTTTTATGGGCTCCATTTTGGGCACCAGCAGTTTAAACATAATGAACCACGCTATAAGGTAACCCAGGCCGCAATACATAAACACTATGTAATACCCTGTCTCAATATGCCCAAGGTTCTTATAATGGTCGAATAAATAGCCCGCTGCTTTGGCGATCAGCATGCCGCCAACTGCACCAGCCATGCCACCAATACCCACTATAGAGCCTATCAGCTTTTTTGGAAACATGTCGGATACAGTTGTAAACAGGTTAGCCGACCAGGCCTGGTGCGCCGATGCCGCTATGCCTATAATTACGATCGCATACCACATGCCATAAGCGCCGACTGCCTGCGACACAATAACCAGCAAAGGAAAAAATGCATAGATCAGCATGGAGGTTTTCCTGGCTTTAACGACATCCCAGCCTTTGGCTTTTACAAACCACATAGGCAGCCATCCCCCAAAAATACTGGCAACGCCCGCAAGTGTATAAACAAATGCAATGGGCAAGCTTACCTGCATACCCACCAGGTTATATTCTGAATTTAAGAAAGCCGGCAACCAAAATAAGAAGAACCACCAGATACCATCGGTTAAAAATTTACCCATAATAAATGCCCAGGCCTGTTTATAGCTAAAAAGTTTTAAATAAGAAGATTGTGGCTTTTCTTCTTCGGCGCCTATTACAGCCGGTTCATCGTGGTCACTGTGAATATAATCGAATTCGGCCTGCGATAGTCTTTTTTGCTTAGATGGTACCTCGTAGTAGTAAAACCAAAATATAAGCCACAACAAACCTATAGCGCCCGTAGCTATGAAAGCAAATTTCCAGCTATAATTAATGGCCAGCCAGGGCACCACAAGCGGGGCCAGAATAGCGCCTACATTAGCCCCCGAATTAAAAATGCCCCCTGCAAAGGCTCTTTCTTTTTTGGGAAACCATTCGGCCACTGCTTTAAAGGCAGCGGGAAAATTACCCGCTTCGGTAAACCCTAATAACGCCCTGTACATAGCAAAGCTAAAGGTGCTGGTAGCAAAAGCATGTAAGATAGAAGCGATGCTCCAAAGGGCCAATGTTAAGGCATAACCCAGCTTTGTGCCTATCTTATCTATAATTCTGCCGGCGCCCAGCATACCTACCGCATAGGCAAATGTAAAAGCCACCACAATATTTGAGTAATTGGTTTCCGTCCAGTTAAATTCTTTTTCAAGAATTGGCTTTAACAGGCTGATCACCTGCCTATCCAGGTAGTTGATAGTTGTCGCATAAAATACCAAAGAGCAAATCGTCCAGCGGTATCTGCCAATTTTTGTTTGAAGGCCAGGCTTATTTAAAGCGGATTCCATGTAAGCAATTTAAGAGGTGAATGAATACTGTCTTTTATTTAGATGGAGTAAACAGTAAGGTATAATAAAAAGGACTGCTGTTTAATTTTTATTCATATTGAATGATCGTGTTCCTTCAATTACAAAATGGTAACGGGCACTTCTTTGCCATTTTGTTCGGCCGAAACATAACCCGCATATATTGTCGCGATTACATCCGAGGCCAGGCTGCTGTTACTTTCTACCGGGGTGCCGAATGCCGCCGATTTATAAAATTCATCCATTTCGTGCTGGTACCCTGCAAACCAGCTTTCATCGGGCGACATAGACGACCAGCCTTGTTTGGTTTCCGTCTTTTCTACCACATATACATCGTCAAAATACTTTTGTGCCGGCGTGTAAGCCTGCATGGCTGTATTAGGGTTGATGTTACAAATGGTGCGATGGTTGCTGGTGTTTACCTCAATCCAGTTATGCACTCCGCCCAGCACCAGCTCACTGGCAAAAAGATCAGCTATTGTTCCATCTTCAAATACCACATGCAACATAGCAAAATCTTCGGTGTCTTTATAGGTTGTTCTTAAATGTCCTTCATCTTTATACCCTGGCATACGTGTTATAGCATGTGTGCGGGCGGTGATGGACTTTGGCCGGATGGGTTTACCATCCCTGGCCCTGCCTTCAACATGTTTTAAATAAATTGCTGCCGATAAGGGATGACATCCTTTGCCAATCATTGATCCGCCGCCCGAAAATTTCCATTGTCCATAGGAAAGTGAATGAGAACCGGAGTGGGATTCTTCGCCATGCATCCAGATGATCTGGGCGCCGGTTTTCTGCAAAAGTTCCCTTTCTTTTTGAATGGCGGGCGCATACACCCAGTTTTCCGCATACATAATTACACCGGTGCTGTTCTTTTCAGCCTCCAGCATTCTTTCAATACTTTGCATTGAATGCTTCAGTCCTTCCTCTTTTGAAAAGGTATCGCCGTTAAATGCCTCGCTGCCATCTCCAAAATAACCCGTAAAAGGTTTTTCAACAATTACATGTTTGTTTTGCTGCAGGGCGGCTATCACCAACGGTTCGTGGGTTACCGGGGGCGTACAGATGTGCAGCACGTCGCAATCATTTATTAGTTCTTCGGCACTTACATATGCCTTTATGTTTCGCGGGCTGGTAAATTTTTCCAGGTTTTCAGGCGAAACAGAATAGGCACCTGCCACTAGAACCCTGGTGCTAAAAACTCTTTGCAAAGCATCGTAGTGAAACCGGGCTGCAAATCCGGAACCTATTATACCTGCACGTAATGTTTTTTTCTCCATAATAATCAAACAATCAGTTATACATTAAAAGGCGTTGGCAATTACCGGCTTTTTCTCTCAATAAGAATTTTTTCAAAGGCTGGTATTACAGACCGGAAATTTACTTTTTATATCGATAAAGTTTCGATTTTTTGTTACTATCGGCATCCATTAAACGCAAATAATTAATAGAGTAAAGTTTCTTTTTATGACACCGGCGAAAATCATTTCAATTTGCTTAGTTCGTCGGCTGTAAACGCTTTTTGCCGATCCTTAAATTTCTGACGGGTTTTCCTGATATCATCCGCATTTATTTTGTCGGCCTTATTGCTCCAAATGTTTCGTACATAGCTAAGCAATTGCGCGATGTCTTCATCTGAATAGTCTTTGTTTTGCCCGATACCCGGCATTTCGCCGTTTATCTCGGGGGCTTTATATACATGACCGGCTACTTTAACGGGGCCAGACAACCCATACAATACGATAGGGATCAATTTATTTTTTTCACCCAAAATCCATTCGCTGTGGTTAAGCGGCGGGGCCAGGTTGCTTATTCCATTTCCATCGGCGCCATGGCAGGTTTGGCAGACTGTATTAAACAAGGCTGCTCCTTTAGGATATGCCTTGGCTATTTCTTTACTGTTACGGTTATTTTTTTCGTTTTCAATATCATGTAATACTTTATCCAGTCTTTTGTTGATGGCAAGGTTTGTATCGGGATTTATTTTTAGCGACTTCTTATAAAAGGCCGCCTCGTTATTATAAAGGTTGCTGATGACGGCATCGGCCACGTAAATGTTATCCGGGTATTTTTTAACCAGACCATCCAGTATTTCGCTGGCCTTAGCGGCATTAATGGGTTGAATATAATGAACCAGGTAGCCGATATAAGGAGCGGAAAGCGAATCAGTGTTCATTAATTGTTCCAGAACGGGTATAAACTGGTTATAATTTTGTTTGCTGATGACGGACGGAATAACGCTTAATGCCTGGCGTTTGATGTTGAAGTCAGCGCTATTGAGTAATGGCATAATATCTGCAGATTGCAAAGCTCCCAAACCCTCCAGCGCCCAAAGAGAATGGATGACCAGCAGCGGATTGCCGGCTGAGAGGTTTTGGCGCAAGGCCGGTTCCATCTGGACCATTTTGTCGTCAACAATTATCTGCTGGGCCATATTTCTTACCGTTCCGTTTTGGCTTTGTAATAATTGTAATAATGCCGTAGTGTCTTTTGAAAACACCGGCGCTTTGGGCTCGCTGTTCTTTGGCAGTATTTTATATATACGCCCAGCCGATAATGGTTTGGTTAAGTTGCGGTCTTTAATC
>JBBRCW010000076.1:0-21414 GCA_038204535.1 Chitinophagales bacterium
ATCAAGTTTAGTTCAATCACGTGGTTAATTCTTTTTCCACCGAATGAGAAGAGCCGTGTGAAGGGAGACTTTCAAGCACGGTTCTGTGAGAGGCTTGGGCTGAAATGCCCTTGCCTACTCGACTGTTCTTCACCTGCAAACTTAGCAGGCCAAAGAAGCAGTTGGTGAAGAATACCAACGACCGTGCGTGGGGTGCTCAGGATTTTGTTCTTTGCTCAGCTAATCCTGTGCTGCAAGTTTCAGGTGGTAACACCATACAACGGCGCCGCTCCGGTAACACAAACAAGGGCAAAAAAACGGCTTGGCTGCGGGAACATAAACAAGGGCGAAAAGAGCATGGAGGGCAATGCTGCGAGAACACGAACAAAGGCACAACGACCGGGAACAGTTGGAACAAAAGGCAGTTCCACATCAATTGTTTATCTTTAAATAATAGCATAAAAACTTTCTCATGAAAACGCCAGACATCGAATGGAAGAACATTACCCGCACATACTTTGGAGATACATGGGTGAAGAACGAGATGGGAGCTATGCATACTATGATAAAACAACGAAAGATGCTGCCGATATCTGTGGAGCAAGCCAGGGCACAAGTAGAGCGGCTAAAGGCGCAGAGCCAGTCGGCCGTGAAGAAAGGGCACGATTTAGTGAACAAGTAAGGCCGATTGAAGAGGTTGCTCTTAAAAATTGGGCTGCGAAAAACAACCTTTGGATTGCTGAAGATGATTTTAATTTCAAATACCATGATAGGAAAATTGGTGCAGGTGCGGAGCAAAAAGTATATCTAAAGGAAGATGGCCTCAAAGTATTAAAAGTTAACCAGGGACGTTTTCACGGCAATTGGCTCGAATATTTTAACCGGCTCCTTTTTCACGCATTTTTCTTCCCAGCTACCAGGTATATGACAACTCACTTTACTGAAGAAGATGGCAACTTTGCTGTAATTACAGAACAGCCATTTGCGATTTTAAGTAGGGGAGCGTCAAGAAACATAGTTGAAGCTCATTTAAAGAAGCAAGGGTTTGTAAGAGTGAAAAATGATGACTACTACAGCCAGGCAACAGGAGTAAAATTAGAAGATCTGCACGATGAAAATGTTTTTCTTGATGAAGAAGGATATTTACTGTTTATTGATCCCGTTATCTATTTTGAAACGATAGATCTGAAATTGGGGGGAAAATATATTTTCAAGTTTCCCTTTAAATAACGTTGTATAGAGCTTCGTTCTGCCGGGGTCTCCTTCAAAGTCATTGTGCGCAGCAGGGACCCCGGCAAATAACGCCGGTACCTGCCCTTCGTGGCGGGTCTCATGCCAACACACAAACCTTGGCTACCAAGACCCCGCTTAGACCAATTGGTGCTGTTATCCATGCTTACTTTTTATGTAGAGCTACAAATTTTACAGCTTGGGTGAAAACCTGCATGAAACCGCAGCCGCCCATCCACGTTTAAGTTGTGGTTCATAACTTGTCCCGTATGCGGCAAAACACAACAACGGCTAACGCACTTGCCGTCAATGTCATCAATAATTTAAAGGAGACCTGCTTGTATGTCTCAAACGAACTATCCTGATTTCATTTTTTAAAACCCGGTACGAAACTCTATAACGATGAAGTTCAAAAGCCCGGTATGTTCCATCATTATTAAGCTTGTATTTGTCAGGAGGTTGTATTTCAGGGTTTGAAACAAGTTCTATTGTAGAATCAATAATCTCATCTCTAACCTTTTCAGCATTTTGGAGTGAATCCTGCTTTATATAATCAAAAGCAGCCTGAAGTTGTTTTTTTGCTGATTTGCTCCAGATTGTTACCATAAGCGAGCTTCCTTTTTTAAATCCGCTGCTGTAATGTATTCACCTCTTTCAATTTCTTTTTCTGCTTCATCAATTTCCAGGTTATACTCTTCGGCGGTTTGTCTTTTCTCAGTTGTATTGAAATCAATATTCATTAATTTCAACGTGCTAATTAACCATTCTTTTTTCGTTACATCAGTAATGGTATCAAAGTCTATTATGAGTTGCATATAATACTTTTTACGAAGTTAAAAAACATATTTCAATGACAGCAGCCTTATCCTGTCCCTTTTACCTTTGTTTGTGTTCCTTGCAGCTTTGCCATTTCGCCTTTGGCAGGTGTTTTTCCCGACTTTCGGGACAACATGCAGCCCAGACGTAGATGAGCACAGCATATAAACCAGGCACCCACACACAGTGGGTGGTGAAAACACCCAACAACGGCTAACATACATCGGTACAAAATGCTGATACAAATAGCAGTAATTGTTTTGAAAATAGAACTATTTCTTAACTTCATTTAAAAAACAACATTTATGGAACAGGTAAAAGACTTACGCAATGAGGTTGTGAATATATAGAAACCGATGATGAAAAAACCGTCAAAATGATTCATGCAATGCCTGAAGTTGATACTAAAGAAAATTGGTGGGATGAAATGCCTGATACAGTAAAAGCAGATGTTGAAACCGCAATGCTGGAATCGGAAACGAGTGAAGGCATGAGAGACGATGAAGTAAAGAAACCATACAGCCAATGGTTTGCAAAATAATCTGATTACTTCGGGCATTACAAACCTCATCTCAAATTCAATACCTGCAACTTAACTGGACAGAGAAGGAAATAGAACGTTTCAAAATGCTGGTTGAAAGGAAAATCGAAAACATTTCTCACCATCCAAAATCCTGGCAATGCACGAAACATAAGCAAACAGAACATTCGTTTTACGCTCGTTCCCTAAAAGAGTAATACCTATTTACAAATACAAACCGGAAAGGATTGAAATTGAATTAATGGTATTTTGGAATACTTCCAAAAATCCAAAGAACATAAGATTAAAAATAGGCAGGTTAGATTTTTTCGCGTTGCAGAGGTCTCATGCCAACACACAAAGCTTAGCATTATGGTATGGCTGTCACGTTTATGATTAACTTAATGAAAATAAAGAAACATTTCACCAAACAATGCCTGTTCCTGATAACAGCGGTTATTGCTTTGCACAGTTGTATAAGCCATTCAAAAACTTCATCAATCAACCAGGGCTCTATGAACTTAAAAGCGAATGATATATCATCAGCCACCAGTAACGCAGACAGACGAAAGGAGTTGTACGGATTACTTGGTAAACTGCCTGACCGGCACAGGCCTATGTCGGTAAAAGTGATATCCAGGGAAGAGACAGATGAAATGGTCACAGAAAAACTTTTATTCGACATCAATGGCTTTGAGTTGGTGCCTGCATATTTCACCAGGCCAAAAAACAGCAAAGGCAAAGTGCCGGTGGTGTTATTTAATCATTCTCATTTTGGCCAGTATGAAGTGGGAAAAGAGGAGTATATAAAAGGCAGAAAAGAAATGCAGCAGCCTGCTTATGCATTGGCACTTGCCCGTGCAGGTTATGCAGGTTTATGTTTAGATAGCTGGGCTTTTGGTGAACGACGGGGACTGTCGGAACTGGAAGTGTTTAAGGGCATGCTTTGGAATGGGCAGGTTATGTGGGGAATGATGGTGTATGATAATCTCAGGGCGCTGGACTACCTGCAAACAAGAGAAGACGTTGACAATAAGCGAATAGGTACCATTGGCATGTCAATGGGCAGTACCATGTCGTGGTGGTTAGCAGCGCTGGATGAAAGAATTAAAGTTTGTGTGGACCTTTGTTGTTTAACCGATTTTCAATCTTTAATTGAAGAAAAAGGTTTAAACCGGCATGGTGTTTATTATTATGTTCCGGATTTGCTCAATCATTTTACAACGTCTCAGATAAACGGTCTCATTTCTCCACGCCCTCATTTTGGCTTAGCCGGAAAACTTGACCCTCTAACTCCCTTGAAAGGTTTAGAAAAAATTGATAATCATCTCAAAGAGATATACCGGAAGGATGGAGCGCCATCTGCGTGGCAATTAAAAATATATAACGTTGGCCATATAGAAACGCCAGAGATGAGGCAGGATATTATGGCATTTTTTAAAAAATGGTTATAGGCTTCGTCCTAAGCATAGTTGCTATTTTATTTGTTCGCTTGCCACTTAGATCATATTAAAGAGGCCCCGTTTTCGTTCTGCCGGGGTATACTTCAAAGGGCATGCGCGTTGCCAGGGCACCCCGGTCTGCAGCGCAGGGCCTGCCCCGCACTTTTTAGGCGAGGTCTCATGCCAATACTCAAAGCCTGGCTATGAAGACCCCCGCTTCGACAAAAATTTCAGCAGTGAGCATAAACTTCCCTAATATTGCAGTTTTTAAGAAAAATGAAGAAAATGATTGATTTATCTCAGGCAAAACGAAGATATTACAGAGAGGAGAGTGGTTTACATTCTTGTCCGGAATGCGGTTCTAAGTTACTGAAAGAAGACTGTACAATTCTTCTTGTGGTAAAATCAAAATCAGATGAAGGGGAATTTATGACAAATCTTTCAGGAAGTCATTTTTGTAACCAATGTCCGGTTGTTGTTTTTGACACTGACAAGTTGGAACAAGGGGCAAAAATTGCGGTTAGAGAAGAGAATAATCTTAAATACTTCGTTGCAGGAATTGTCAATTTGGAAGCCATTCCCGAGGAGAAAAAAAGTATGGAAATCGGAACTGATGACAATCCAATTCCGCTGGTTCGTTTTTTGCCCGATTTAACCAAGTCCGTTATTTCAAAAAAGAAGTTGGGCAGAAAAGAGATTTGCACATGTGGGAGTGGAAAAAAATATAAAAATTGCTGCGGAAAATAATCAAGCAAAAGCAATCTGTAGAATTGCCGCCGTTTTTGTTCTGCCAGGATGTTCGTCCCCTACTGGGTTAAGTGTTTCGCAGAGCACTTTTCTACCGGAACGAACGGTTCGAAAAACGAAAGGCGTTCTTGTTTAAGCACGAGGCGTTCCGCTGTAACGCTATCAACAATTAGCAGGTGATATTTTCTACCAACCAGTCGTCCCTATGGGACGGTTCGGCGATTTCCCTTCCCACTTTAAAAGTTGAACCTACCTAGCGGTGGCAATCAAAGATTGAAGGTGAAAATTGTTCTGGTTCTTCATGTTCCATCGGAAGAAAAAATTTGAAATTATGTATTGTCGTTCCATAGGAACGAATGGTGCAATGGAAATATTCGCTGCAATGTATAAGCACGATAGGTGAGTTCCGGAAAATCGGAATTAATTTAACACCCGTCCGAACAGCGTCAGCCGGAGCTGAATAAAAGCCTGCTGTTCGATCCACAAAAACAGATTAAGTTGACGCCAATGCGTTTTAAACGGGACTGCCCTTGTAAAAGGCGCCGGGCAACATTGCTAAAGCCAAAAAAATGAAATAAATTTTCCTTACAATACAATCCACTTTCAGTTGAAAATAACGCTTCCTTTTTGTGGCTTGTTAAAAACCAGTTGTTCAAAGAACAACATTTATTCCTAAATTCAAGGTGCTCCCGCATAGGGGGACAGGTTCTGCGGGACACCTCGAATAACCCTCTATCATCAGATTTAAAGGCAAATGGGCTTCGGTGGAGGAACGCAGATGATAGAATTGTTAGATATTTAAAATCGGCTTAATCAAACCGCCTTAGGCGGCGTAAATTATAATCAAAATGATGTTTAAAAATTTTAATCTGTTTTTGCCCTTGTTGGGTGTTCCTTACAGCCGAGCCGTTGCAGCGCGTTATTAATTGCAACATGCAGCACAGGCATTGATGACTATCAAACCGAAGCTACGCTATCCACTGCTCGGGTTGTCTGACTTGTCTCGTTTGCGGAATACACAGTAACGGCAAACGCAACAGCAACCTTTTGGAAACAGAGATGGTTATTTAGGCATTAAAAAATATTATTACAATTTGTTTTTAGCTTTACCACAAAATCAAAAGTATGAAAGTGCCTTTAAAAAATATTGTTTGGAAAGAGGGAGACTTTTATGTGGCGCAATGCTTAAATGTTGAAGTTTCAAGTTTTGGCGATACCAAAGAGGAGGCATTAAAAAACTTACAGGAAGCCCTGAATTTATATTTTGAAGACATGCCATTTGTCGATACGCTTAAAATAGAACAGGTAGAAATTATTTCACCAGAAATGGAACCTACCTAAGCTTTATTCTTCTGCTGAAATATTGAAAGTACTACAGAGGCATGGCTTTTCTATTGTTTCTCAAAATGGCAGTCATATTAAGTATCGTAAAACGGGCAATCCAACTTTAACGGTTATTATTCCTGCTGACAGAAAACAAATTCCTGCCGGCACCTTTCATTCTATTCTTAAACAATCAACATTATCTAAAGAGGATTTCAAGAAATAATATGAAATCATGAATTGATAACCACTACTATGGAGGTTGAAGTTGGCTAAACAAATTATATTGAACGCCAAAGAAGCTGAGAGCCTGTTGTTGAAAGCGGGCTTTATTCATGTAAGGACGAAAGGGAGCCATAGAATTACCAGCGCGATATCACCAGGGTTGTGGTTCTATTTCATGCGGATAAGGCATTGCATCCAAAGATCGGAAAGCAGGTTTTGACAGCCTGCGAAGCATAATTCAATTTCGCCTTTATAAGTGTTCTTTTCCTGCAAGTAGACCAAATAACGGCTTTAGATATTTTAATGTTTTAGAAGACCCGTTCTGCCTGGATGTTCCTGCTCTAAATAAAGCAATGAAGTTGTTCGAGTAAGTTCCGTAGAGCCTGTGCCGAAACCGGAAATTACCTCGAACGCTCGGAGGTCTTAGACTTCCCTGCTGCTCTCCTTAGAACGTCCGCTGCCCTCCATATGTTTGCCTCCTTCAATTGTAAGATAAGCCTGTTGCTGCCCCGGTGCAAAAGAAAAAATTCCGATTGCCGGTGTCAGGCCAGATAGTCACGGTCGTGCTTGCCGTTCTGCCAGCATGTTTACGGGGCTAAATAAAGCGATGGAGTTGTTCGGGTGTCTTCCGCTAATAATTGTACAGAGAACAAAGGCTTAATCATTTATGGTTAAGTTATCATGAGTAATTATGCTCATTTTTCTCATTCAGGCTAAGTTGAAATCAACGCAACCTTTTGTGACTTTTCAAAAGCCAGCTGTTCAAAGAACAACATTTATCCTTAAGTTCGAGGTGCTCCCGCAAACGGGACTGGCTCTGCGGAACACCCCGAATAACCCAGCTGCATTTTGGCACACATGTTAGCGGCTGTTTTGTATGTAAGTCCTTTTTAACATGGACAGCATAATTAACAAATATCCTTTAGTTTATTTTGGAAAGCTATTTTCAAGTCGGCGTATAAATGCTAACTCATTTCCTTTTAGACTATCCAGCTTCTCATCATATTCGAGGTGCGCTGACTTAAAGTCGAACAACGACTTTATCGCAGTACCAAATTTCAGCTGTGACAAATTATCAATTACCTCAGTTGCGACGTTCATAACTATGCCCCATCCTGTAGTTGAAAATTTTTTATCAAGGCGTTGTATAGATTTTTTATAACTATGATATGCATCCAAAAATTCATCTTCAACATCAGCTAGATTGGAATGTTCTTTGGTCATTTTTGTTACCCACCCGCGAAACCTTGCCAAATCAGCTTTCACGTCTTTATCTTCCTTGAAACTTATTACTTCATTAAGCGGTAAATTATCACTGGGAACTGGAAGTGATTTAAAAACCAAATTTGCTACACCATAACGGTCAAAAGTATTTGGCACTTCAGTAGCCTGAATGCTTTGGTCAGAGGATTTTATGATTTGAAGAGAAACATCATGACCCATATTTAATTTCAATGCTGTTTCAATTCGGCTAGCGTTCCAGTCAATTGAATTAATTAAAAGTCTTTTGTGCCATGAAACATCTTCGCTAATATCTTTTACACCAAACAATAAGCCTTTTTCAAGCAAAAAATACAGGTTGTCTATCACCTGTTTTGTATTTAAACTTGAACCACGAATAACTGCGGCATCCTCAGCCTCCGAAAGATAATATCCAAGGCCAAGATATCTTTCGGTTTCTGGCATTATACCCTGTTCCTTTAGGTTGAGTTCTTCTTCAACCATTTCAAGACTTTGTGATACATAGGGAAAATCAGGAATGGATAGCTTATCAAAAAAAAGCGTAAAAGAGGAAAGTCCTTGTGAAATAATTTCCGTAGTATTTACAACAGCAATTCTATCCATGATAATTAAGATATAATATGTTTGAAAATTAACCCTATCTCAAAAATAGAATAATCTTTTTCGATAGATTGAATGTTGAATACATTATTTTATCTGGTTCTTTGCGATCTGAAAACTTTTGTGCCTTTAATCTGCGGGGGTCACTTTGCTAAGCCCAAACTCCTAATACAAAGTCCACAGCCAGGCTAGAAGGTCCAAAGGTTTTATCGGTGATCAATAATTTCAAAGGAGAAAAATCGAACGAGGGGACTTGCAATTTTCTGGTTTCAAACTCCCCAGGCTGACCGGTACTGGTCTATTATGGAAACTGACTTTTCAAATCTTTCCTGCCAGTTTCCGGTTACAAGTTCAAAGGGTATTGATCTGTCTGCGAGCTCTTTTTTGTAATAAATATTTAACCTGTTACGTCTTTCTAAATCCAGTCTTGTGCCATCTTGTATATAAGGTGCGTCGTTTTCAAGGTATAGGTAAAGATCATATTGATGAACCTTTTCAATCCAATCTGGCACATACAAATTTTTATTGAACAAAAATTTTGAATAAGAGCGGGTTATGTTTATATCGGTATCAACAAATAAAATCCGGTTTGCCGTTTGTAGTTTTTCCTTTATCGCTCTGGCTTGCTGTTTCGCAATAAGCTGCAGGTGCTGTTCGGTGCATTCGTTTGTCTGGTCAATGATGCCCCTTGCCATTTCCGAAACAAAACCTGTCTGGTAATGTAATGCTAATCTGTTAGCCAGGGTTGATTTACCTGTGCTTTCAGTACCTGAGATGCAGATTTTCTTTACAAAAAAAGGCCTTGCGGAAGCTGCGATAAAATGCCAATATCTAAAAGGATTTGTCCGAATATCGGTGGCGGATATTTTATGTAAGTTACGGGCGGGTTCAAAAGATAGGTGTCTGCAGTTAAGTAATTCAGCCAGGTAATCACCATATGGTTCCGAACTAAAAACGATATCAATGCCTGAATACAGTAATTGAATTTTGTTGGCCCAGCATTTTGAAACCGCACGTGATGATACAGAAGTGTTTGGCAGTTCATTTTCAAGGTATTGGAATAATGCGGGTTTTATTTTTGCATTGCCAATAAAAGTTTGCTGAAGCCATTGTAATCGCACACTGCCTGTAATCGTTTCTTTGTCAGAGGCACAAACAAGAATAACCAGTTCATCACAATGTTGCCGGGCAAATTCAATTAAAGCAATGTGTCCTGTATGGAGCGGACAAAATTTTCCGATTACAAATCCTCTTATCATTTATATTTTTTTTCGCACGTTGTCTGTCAACAGGTATTACAGGTTTTAAAAGAAGGGCATTTTTTTAAACGGTTATCCACTTGCCCATATTTTTTGCAAGGTCTATCAAACGTTGCCCGTGCTCCGTCATTAAGCCTTGTTGAATCATTCGTTTCGCCCGCTCAATATTAGGTTTACTCCAATTGCTTTTTTTAGGGTTACGGGGGGAGAAAGTCAGGTAATAGCTTTCATGGTCCCTGTTTTTACAAAGGCTGTCTATCCAGCCAAAACACAATGCTTCTTCGGTAGCTTCAATAAGGTTTACACTGGGCACCTTGCTTTTTTTATGGTAGAGTATAAGCCAGACGGATTTCTCTGCCTGACAATTTTGTTTTAGCCATTGCCGCCAGTCTGCCCTTGAAGGAGCATAAATGGCCTGTTTGCCGTCCTTTGTTTCCATAGTTAAAATTATATTTTTTGAGCACCAGTTTTGAGAATTTGAAAGCTAATTTTTAACCCCGCCCGAACGTACCATTCATGGTCGGGCGGGCACAAAGAACAGCCAGAAGAAAACCACACAGAGAAGAAGGGAGATGTTTCTATATGCTTACCCCACTGAATGGCGTTCGTAAAGTTTGCTTTATTCTTCCTGGCTTCTTTGCGTTGCAATTCTTTGCGCCTTTGCGTGAAATTTAAAAAAGCCTTAGTGAACGATATTGAGATTGTAATAACGAGCTGCAGAATCCGACTATTTTGATGCCGCCCGAACGTACCATTCATGGTCGGGCGGGCACAGAGAACAGCCAGAGGAAAATCACACAGAGAAGAAGATAGATGATTCTCTATATTCTCTTAGAAAGACTCTTGTATTTCCCCGCAAAATGGCTTGGCGTGAAAATGAATGAAGTGTCCCCAAATTATAACCAACGATAGGTATTTTCGATGGCAGGGGCTTCCGGGTTCTTCGGATTTTCGGGACCGAGAGCAAATGCTGATTAAAAAACTAATGTACAAAATATGTTCAAAAGCCAAATAGATAACGTCCAACCAGGATATGCGGTACAATAGCGAACCGAAGCCATAGTTAGAAACTTCCGGCTCTTCTATTGCAAATATCCTTTTTGCCTGCTGGGTTTTGTCATATGCTTTGCGCCTTTATTATTATTGCATTTACTTTATCGATATCCTTAATCCAAGGAATTAATTCGGGGTTTATCCATTTAAGAAGATTTAGTATTGAATTATATACTTCCAGTGTATTTTCAAAGTCTATAGTTGTACCAACAAAACAAATAGATTCATTGTGGTTGATTCGATTTCTGAATTGTCTAACTTTTGATAGCTCATTCAATACTTCAGTACGACCATAACCTGCAGGAAGATTTTTAAACAGTTTGATTGGTCGCCCTTTTAATATTTTGTAGTGGTGATTTTCAAATAGGTCCGTCCAAAAGCCAAATGTTTGTTCAGATAATATTTTGCCACTTGTAATAACAATTCCTCTTTTTCTAAGCTTTTTTTCTGCTCCTTTAACTGAATTTAGAATGAATCTATTGGTTTCAACCTGCCCTGTTTTTTTATTAGTATGTGTCAATATGGGGTCAATCATGAAACCCGATTTTTGATTGATTATCCAGTCTGGGTCAGCAAAATAACTTGTAAGTTGGTCATTTATGCCATTTCTGAAAACTACTTCTAATGAGCCTAATAAAGGATGAAACGCTTGAGCTACTTTGAGATTTGATTTATAGAGTTTTACGCATCTTTTTGGGTCATTTGAGCAGGCTGTCAAATATCTTCCAATTCTTGGCGAAGAAAAATAATTCCGAAAATTTGCAAATCTCATTAGCGTTTTTGTCAAAAATAATGATATATTTGCATTGTGATGCTTGGTCAAGCCTCTTGCTCTCGAGTAACGTAACCAAGTTTAAGAATTCAAGGCTCGCATTTTAGCGAGTCTTTTTTTATACTCTTCAAAATTTAGAGACTGTCAATCAGCCTTAAAGCTTACTTAAAAATAGACATCTCTTTCTTCTTTCTAAAATGTAAGAATATTTATTTTGCATTGGTAAATCAATTACTTATGCCATAAACGCGAAAATATTATCTTCTTAAGTTCAGTTTCGCAGTTAATTTTCTCCTTTTGCGCACCTATTTCGCCAATTTACCCATACAGGCTGTATTTGCGAAGGGGATATTATATTTGAATATTTACCAAACCGTGATTTTGAAAGCATTTCCTATCTCGAATAATTAAATCCGGGCATTCTTTAGCTAGTTTTACCGCAACAGCACACTGGTACCTCTTTGTACATAGGTTTTATTATCGAGGCCCACACATTCCAATGCCCATACAACGGTTTGGGTAGGTTGCAGCGTGCCTTTAAAAATGCCATTCCAACCGGTGCCTTCTTTTTCTATTTCGTATAATAAATTGCCCCAGCGGTTAAATATTCTAAAGTAGCGCAGTTCTTTTATCCCTCGTAGAATAGGGCGCAGAAAGTCGTTTTTGCCGTCGTTGTTGGGGGTAAAGCCAGTGGGCACATAAATTTCTATTCCTTTAACAATTTTTACTACCTGGGTATCTACGGTCAGGCAGTTTGCCTCGGTAGTAATGTTTACAGTGTATATACGTTCTACTGAACCTGTAAAGGATGGGGTGAAGCTGCTGTTGGGGTTTAGGCTGGTGCCTGGCTTCCAAAGTGCCGTTTCGCCAATGGGCCGGGCGTTTAATACAAGCGGCGTGTTTATAAGGGCATACGCAGCAGGGTAAGTAATGCCCGCCTGCGCCTTGCCGATTAATATGGGTTGTTTTATACTCGAAAGATCGCAGCCAGCCAAATTGGTTAACTGCGCCGAATAAAGTCCGCTGGTGCTAACCCGCAAAGTCGGTTGCCTGGCACCGTTAATTACCAGCCCGTTTTTATACCACTGAATGGTGGTGGCAGGCTGCACTTTTAAAAGGGCGCTGTCGCCATTATCAATACAAAATTTGGCCTTGCCAATAAGCTGCATAGAGGTATCTAAATAACTGGCCCGAATAATTACCGTGTCAAAGGTTTTGCATCCGCCACCGGCATTATTGGTTTGAACAATATATGCTGTTGTGGTTGCCGGAGCCGCCAGCGGGTTGGCAATAGTTGGATTGTTAAGGCCGGTTTCGGGCGTCCATCGGTATCGCCAGCCATTCTTGGGCGGCCCGCCAATCTCCACCTGGTGTTGGTTGCAGCTTAGCCCGTCGTTACCGGCTTTGGCGGTTACCGTCAGGGTATCCACCAATCGTGCAAATAAGGTATTGGGGCAGCCAAAGCCATCGAAAGGGTCTAATTTTACCGCAATGCTGGTGCCCGAAGCTGGCGCAGGACTAAGTGAAAGCACCTGGCCGCTTCCTATAACATTTGAGAGCGAACTATCGTACCAGGTATAGCCTGAATATCCATAGGGGGCGGTAATATTTATGGCCGTGTCGTCGGGGCAATAGGAGGCACCTACAAAGCTTCCGCTGCACTCGCTGTCCACATCTATGTAAGCATAACCAAAATGCCTTCTGAACGTACAATCAGCCGTTTTAAAAAACATACGAATGGTTTTGCCCGCATTACCCGAAAGATCCACCGTAACGGCCGCCCAGTCTTTGTACAAAACCGTAGCGCTATCGGTTATAGTGGACACCTGGAAGCCCGGCAACGAACTGCCCATTGCTATAAAGGTAAAAGAGGCGCATTCAATTATTTTATTGTCGCTCACATTGGTCACTTCAATTTCCATACGCGGCTGCTCGTTTGGCCGGTGGTTGGGCGCCTGGAAAACCACCGCATAGTGATAAATGAGCGAATAAGAATTTTCGTTGGCGGGGATGGTAAATTCATAACTGATCCCGTCGGCCTGGCCGCCCCCCTGGTTGTTTCCAAGCCGTATGGAGTGCCCGCTGCCGTTGGGGCAAATTACCGGAAAACCTCCAAACGGGTCTGTTTCGCCGGTATTGGCCGAATACATAGTTTGCCGGTTAAAAGAGGCACCCCCTGTTGACGTTAGTGTAATAACATTTTCGTTACCAACTGCGGCGGTATAACCCGAATAACACGTCCAGCCGTCAAAATTTCCATTTTCAAAATCAATATTGGGCGGACAGCTTTGTGAATAAGTGGCGGAATGAAAAGTAAAAATGAAAAGTAGAAAAAAATAAGCCTGCAAGAAAAACCGGCTGTACCGGTTTAACCAATTATTACAAATAGCTTTTTGTTGCACTTGTCATTTTTAATGTTCTTAAAGATAAATTTTATTATGCTTCAAAAATTTACGGGAGGGCATAATTGTGGTGTTATTTTTAAGTTTTAGGTGGAAATGGGGCATCAACCGTTGAACACTACTTTTTTTTGAGAAAGTGACGGTGCTATAGTTCAATGCCAGACATTTTATCTCCCGCATAATTACCGAGGTGATAACGTCATGGCGGGCTTGTTCCGCCATCTCCTGGACAAAGTCAGAGGGAAAATATCCGGGGGATGGAGAAATAAAAACAATGACGCCAACGGAACCTCTGTGGTTCCTTTCCGGGTTCCTTTAAAATCTTCGCATTTATTTGTCTCTCACCGTGCCTTGAACGTAACCGAAGAATACCGTACCCTGAGCGTAGCCGAAGGGCACGGTGTAGCTACTTCTTCAACCGGTAATTCTTATTCACCTTCATACTGTTGAAGTACTTATTAAGCTCTCCTTCGGTCATGTTGTTGGTTACTTCAATCGGCACATCAATCAGTTGCATCTGGCTTTGCTTAAACTCTTCTTTCAGCTTATTGATCTTAGTGCTCAGTTCGGGATCCTTATCGCCCAAAACCGAATTGTCGCTCAGCACATATTCCATACGCTTAATTGATGAACGAATGAGCGTTGCCTGGTTTTGTTCGGCGGTCTTGGTTGGGGCCGATGCCTCTTTTAAGGGCGTAAGTATCAAACCAACGCTGGGTAATATTAAGCCGGTCCGTTTTGTATCGTCATTTTTTGATGTGGCCAGAACAGTGCCGGTAAGCGCAGTTGATGCCGCGGTTAGATCGAATGTGGTTCTTGTACGTTTCGTTTTCTTTATGTTCTTATCCAATGTTATAAAAGTGAATTTCAGCTTTAAAATGTAAGCATTCATTTCGTGAACCAGCTGATTATACTGCAACAACGCGATCGGGTAGTTTAAAGCGTTTTTTACGATCAGTCTGATTGTGGTGGTATCCTGCATTTTAAACTTGGTAGAGCCCACAAATTTTATTTGAACCACCTGCACTTTACCAGAGTCGTTGTCTTTTACAAAATCGTAGTTTGGCGTCCATTTAAACTCATCGCCGCAGTTGGTTACAGGGGAAAATTCGCCAATGGGGGCATTGGTGCTGGTTAAAATATTTTCAATTGGAAAGCTGCCTGTTTCGCAAAATACCCTAAAACTAAGCGTTTGGCCTTCATCAATAAAAACGGTTCCGTTAACGGTGGGTTTTAATAAAGAGGGCAATATCTCTGTGCTGAAAAACACAATGGTAAAGCTGGTGTCTATTTTATCTTTCGGGTCGGTCAGGTTTTGCACGCCGATGCCTACGTTGTAATTATAATCGTACTTTAATCTGCCCGAAAGAAAGTATGCTTTATCAGCCTTAAAACTAAACACGCCATTGTCTTTATTCAATTTAACCCCAACAGGTGCATTACGCAAATACCAAAAGTAGTTGACGGGATACTTGTTTATTTCAAACCTGTAGTTAACCGTAGAGTCAACATGTACCGAAAAAAAAGGATTGATGTTTATTATTCTCAGTGGCGTATCAACCGGTATATGAATGACAGGCGTGTCTAATTTCGGAACCATGATCGTTGTGGTATCCTGTGCTTTGGTAATAACTGCTGAAATGACCAATAAAATAAGTAAGCTAAGTTTTCTCATTAAGTGTCTCAAAATATAATGTAGTGCAATATTAACCTTTTAGAAACAATCACAAAAGCACATACTGTTAAGTCTGCAGCCGTTAACATGTAGGTTAAGTGCAATTGTTCCTTTGCCGCGGCGTGTCCCTGCGATAAAGCCGATCCTCACCTGGCAATACATCGGTGTAAATGTTTATCCTTAAAAATTTTGTGCCGCAGGTGGTTTAACAACTTGTTTACGGTTTTCTTCAGAAACGCTACAGAACCGGGTGGTAAGATTGTATTCAGAAATTAAAACAATCAATAAAACAAATCTTACAATCATGACATTTAAAAAATCATTAGCAATTATACTTATCAGTGCGGCAACATCAGTGGGCAGCGTGATAGGTTATAGCAAATTCCAGGAGTATCAGCACCAGTCTTTGGTTCTTGGGGGTTCCACAACCTCGGGCCCTGCAAGTTTCGCGTCTTATAACGAATCTACCTTAAAAGGTGCCATGGTAGATTTTGAAATGCCCGCTACCAAGGCCGCCCCGGCGGTGGTGCATATAAAAACGCTGACAAAAGCAAAACAGGTTACCGGTTCGCAGGATATGAGAAATAATCCTTTCAAAGATTATTTTGGCGACGATTTTGGTGATCTTTTTGGCGGAAGGGGCGGACAAATGCAGTCGCCCGAACAAAGAGCATCAGGCTCGGGCGTAATGATCAGCAACGACGGGTATATCGTTACCAATAATCATGTGGTTGACGGCGCCGATGAGTTGCTGGTTACCCTGAACGATAAAAAAGATTATAAGGCAAAAGTGGTGGGTAAAGATCCCAGCACCGACCTGGCCGTTGTTAAAATTGAGGGCAAGGATTTTCCTTACCTGCAATTCGCTAATTCAGACGATGTACACCTGGGACAGTGGGTTTTAGCAATTGGTTACCCGCTAAACCTGGAGACTACCGTTACTTCGGGAATTGTGAGCGCTAAGTCGAGAAGTATTGGCATCAACAGCCGTAATAGTAAATCACCCATTGAATCATTTATTCAAACCGATGCGGCTGTAAACCCCGGTAACAGCGGTGGTGCACTTGTAAACACCAATGGCGATGTAATTGGAATTAACAGCGCCATTGCTTCGCCCACAGGATCGTATGCCGGTTACTCGTACGCCATCCCCAGCAACCTGGTGCAAAAGGTGGTAAGTGATATTATAAAGTTTGGCAGCACAAAAAGGGCCTACCTGGGCGTAATGTTTGGTAACGACCAAATGAGCCAGGAAGACCGCGCAAAGAATAATGTAAAAGAAGGTGATGGCGTGTTTGTAATGGATGTAGCCAAAGGAAGCGCAGCAGAAGAGGCGGGTATATCACAAGGCGACTTTATTACCAAAATCAATGGTGCTAAAGTATCCACCGGTACGCAGATGGTTGAGAAAATCGCATCGCTTCGCCCGGGCGATAAAATAGACCTTGCCTTTACCCACGATGGAAAAGAAAAGACCGCCACCGTTGCCTTAAAAGGTGATGCAGGCGCCTACGAAAGCATGAAGGAGAAAGTGGTAGAGCAATTAGGCGCTACGTTTGAAGACCTTGATAAGGGCAAAGCCGCGCAATTAAAGATACCAGCCGGCGTGGTTGTTAAAAATCTTGGCCAGGGTATATTAACTGATCAAACACGAATTAAAGAAGGCTTCATCATAACTAAAGTAAATAACACAAGAGTAGCTAGTGTGGATGAATTGAAAGCAGCCATTAAAAATGCAGGAAACAGCGCCATTATAAGTGGTGTTTATCCAAATCAGCCACAAACTGAATATCAATACGCATTAAATGACTTGCAATAATAGTTAGTGGTTATATTTTGGTTTAATGATGGTTTAGTTACCCGCCCTTTTTCAGGGGCGGGTTTTTTATATATGCCTTTCGCCGCCGCAAATAGAAACTATCGTTTAAGATACTTACCGCTGGTAAGTTTCTCCATGGTTTCTTCTTTGTAATTTCGGCTGATGGGTATGCAATGGGTGCCGATGTAGACCAGGTTACCTTCTATACTGTTTATTTTGGCCGCAGAGATAATGTAAGACTTGTGCGTTTTTATAAATTGATCGGCAGGCAGGTATTCTTCCACCGCTTTAAAGGTTAAATACGAGATGTATTTTTTGTCGGTAGTGTGGATGCATACATAGTTTTGTAACGCTTCGGCAAACAGTATTTCGTGAAAGAAGATCTTTACCAATTTATTGTCCGACTTAATAAAAAAATAATCAGTTGCTGACGTGTCCCGCGCCATAACTAAATCTTTGTCTCTCACTTCGAAATATTCTTTCGCTCTCATGGCACCCTGCAGAAACCTGTTGAAAGAGATGGGTTTTACCAAATAGTCCAATGCATTTATTTCAAAGCCTTCGAGGGCGTATTGCGGGTAAGCAGTGGTGATAATTACCTGCGGCTGATGCTGCAGTGTCTTCAGCCAATCGAGCCCGGTAATCCTGGGCATTTGTATATCAAGAAGTATAAGCTGAATATGGTGGCTGGTTAATAGTTCGGAAGCCTTCAGCGGATTATCAAACTCACCCGCCAAATGCAGAAAGTCTATATCCGTTATATATTCCTTCAGGCCTTTGCGGGCAAGTGGTTCATCGTCTATAATAATGCAGTTGATCTTCATTGTAAAATAGTTTTCACCCATTCCATTTTAGTCATTTGGTAACATTTTGGGTTTTAAGATCATTGGTTTATTTGTAAATGCAGCCTCACCTTATAGCTTCCATCTTTGTCGGAAATGCTCAGTTGGTATTTATCGGGATAAAGTAATTGCAGTCTGCGCCGAACATTTTGAAGCCCGATGCCGCCACTATTATGCAGGTCAGTTACCTGTAATTTCTCTGTCGTGTTGCTGATGCAAAATTGCAGGGTTCCATTGGGTTTTTCTACACCAATAGTCACCTCGTTTGGTTTGTTTGCATGGTGCGATAAATGCTTAAACGCGTTTTCAACAAAAGGGATCAGCAGGAGCGGCTCAATGGAAAAGCCTTTAAGTTCGGTTGAACAATTAAATTGAACCTGGCATTTTTCCTGCCGCAGTTGCTGAAGGTCCACGTAGTCTTTAAGGTATTGAATTTCTTTTTCAATGGGTATTTTTTCGCCGTTCAGCTCGTATAGCTGAAAGCGAAGCATGTCCGAAAATTTGTGAAGCACTTCTCTTGCTTCCGTATTTTTCTTATCAATTAAAAAGTAAATCGAGTTAAGTGAATTAAAAACGAAGTGCGGGTTGATTTGCGACTTTAAAAAGTTTAATTCGGCCTGCGATTTTTCTTTGGTGATAACCGCTATCTGCTGCTGGGCTTTTGCATAATCGATTAATAACTTAAAGGCGGCGCCGGTGCTCACCAGCAAAAAGTGCGGAATTACGTTGTCATATATCCTGCCCTTGAAGTTGCTGAAAATGCTCTGGTGCGAAGAGAGAATATTGATAATGATCTGCAGCTTAAAAAGGCTGCTTGCCGCGATCATCAAAAAAAACAGGATACCGAACAAAACGTATTTCTTTTTATAAATGAGTTTTGGAATAAGCAGGTAATTGGTAATGTAAACGGTAATGGCTAGTTCGGTAACCTTAATGGCGGTTATAAGAAAAGCTTTTCCCTGCGGGTAGTCCTGGTAGCGAAAAAAGTACCACCCGCCAAAAAGCAACACCCAGAATAAAACATGGTGCAACTTAAATTTTGTCATCAATCCTGAGGAAAGCATCATCAAAAATAAACAATCCCGGTTGAGATGTATGAACAGCTTACACAAAATGCACAGCCTGCATGACCAAATGCAATTTTCGGGTTGTGTGGTATTTGTCGCGGAAAACCTGCTTCATTAACCTTTATTCCAATTTCTGTATTGCCTGGCAGATTGGCTGCCCGGCGCCGGTATGTCAAGCGTTTTAATCCCCTCATCAAAACAAGTATGCAGGTTCAGAATTATTTGTTCCCTTTGGTCTGATCTTATTTATTTCACCTAAATTATTTATGATGTTACATTCAATTTTTAAACAGGCCGGATTAAAAGCTTTTGCTTTAACAGCGTTTCTCGTCACTTTTTTTGCCCTTAGTGCCAGGGCCGGTTTAGATAGCTATGCTATTTACCTTAACAACAAATTGGTGCTGAAACAGTCTGTAAGTGAACCACTGAACCTGGCAGGACTTCATTTGGACCAGGCCAATGTAAACGACAAACTGGTTATTTATTACAGTGAGTGTCATGCGCCCAATAAACTTGGAACCGGAAGAAGCATCCAGGTTAAAAATGAAGAGGGCGAAACCATTAAAGAATGGCGGTTTGCCGATGTTTCTGGTAAAGACAAAGGAATGGAGATACCTGTTAAAGAGTTATTAGCTCTGAAGAAACGCATTAAAGGCAACCTTAGCCTGGTGTACACCGCAACCCTGTTGCCGAAAGGGCAAATGTTGACCGGTGTGCAATTCGGTTAGCCGGGCGATACCTTAATTATTATTACTCCATTTTTACCCCAAGTCATTCGGCGGTGAAATACCGGAGTTTTTTCAGAGCCCACAGAGAAACTACTCCCTTCTTCTCTGTGGGCTTTCCTCTTGCTGTTCTTTGCGGTAAATTTCAACAATTCTATGGGGTGCAAAATCCAAAACCACATAGGCACAAATAAAGACTTATTAAAATACCTTGTTGAAGAAGACGGAAGCGCCATTGAAAATATGCAATAGTAATCCCGAAAAAAGTGACAATTTGTTGTAAAGATTATTGCACTAAGCGCCTAAGTACTCACTAATCGCT
Source organism: Chitinophagales bacterium (assembly GCA_038204535.1). GTDB lineage: Bacteria > Bacteroidota > Bacteroidia > Chitinophagales > Chitinophagaceae > Segetibacter. The sequence continues at coordinate 20,061 of JBBRCW010000076.1, forward strand.
CTAAAAGAATGTATTGATTGTGCTGCTTTCTATTTTTAGTCAGCTTTTAAGTTTTCGGAAACTTTTTTATCCTTTGGCAAAAACGCGGCATTCGTTTGCATTAATTTTATGCCAATGAAAATATTGATCGTAGAAGACGAACCGGCGCTGCAGGAATCCATCCAGAAATATTTAGAACAGCAGGGTTACGTAGTGGAGGCTGTCAATGATTTTAAGGCAGGACTCCAAAAAGTGCATCTGTACAATTATGATTGTGTAGTGGTGGACATTGGCTTGCCATACGGAAGCGGTTTGGAACTTGTGAAACGACTGAAGGATATAGAATCTAAAAGCGGCATTATTATCATTTCTGCTAAAAATTCGCTGGAAGACAAACTACAGGGCCTTGAGCTGGGCTCTGATGACTACCTTACAAAACCCTTTCATTTATCAGAGCTAAATGCCCGTATCAATGCCATTTTGCGCCGTCGCAACTTTGGTGGCAATACGGTTATACAGTTTAACGAAGTAAGTATGCTGCCCGAAGCCCAGCAGGTAACAGTAAACGATAAGAACGTTGCATTAACCGATAAGGAATACCAGTTGCTGGAATATTTTATCGCCAATCAGCGGCGGGTATTAACAAAGGCAGCCATAGCCGGGCATATTTGGGGCGATGAATATGAGCAGGTAAGCAATTATGATTTCATTTATACGCATATAAAAAATCTGCGCAAAAAATTGATAGAAGCCGGCAGCAACGACTATATTAAAACAGTGCATGGTACCGGTTACCGGTTTACGGATAATTAGCGCTTCCCTTCGACTTCGCTCAGGGTACTGCCCTTATGATTACGCTCAGGGTACGGTACGCTTCGGCTGCCGTCATGCCGAATTTATTTCGGCATCCCCTGGAGAGTGTGAAACAAAAATGGCATCACGTTGGCGATCGGGTTGCAGCAATATTTGGAGGGGATCCCTCCTTCGTCGGGATGACAAAGCCAAGAGAAGTTTTCAAGGGTGTTCATGTGACGAAATGGAAGATATAATGCCTGAGATTAAACCACTGCACCGCCCCTTCTATTTTGGAGAAGGGGAAGGGGGGATGAGGCTAGAAATAGGCCACAAAGGCGATAAGACACAAAGAAACGAGAAGAGGAAAAACGAATCCTAAAAGCTTGCAAATGATTCAGGTGATGAAATGGAAGATATAACGCCTGAGATTAAACCACTGCACCGCCCCTTCTATTTTGGAGAAGGGGAAGGGGGGATGAGGCTAGAAATAGGCCACAAAGGCGATAAGACGCAAAGAAACGCGAAGAGGAAAAACGAATCCTAAAAAGCTTGCAAAGGGGTTCAGTTGAAGAATTGGGAG
>JBBRCW010000077.1:0-21374 GCA_038204535.1 Chitinophagales bacterium
GATACGGATACCGCACGTATTATTTTCCCCGAAGGAATTGAGCCCACTGCAAAAAGATTGGCATCTGTAATTCACGAGCTGCAAAAAGATCACGCTGCAACCATCGGTAATCATTTTAGAAAAATAAATATTGTCTTGCAAAACCAAATGACCTATGCCAACGGTTATGTTGGATTAGGTCCCTGGCGATCAGAGTTCTATCTGTTTACACCTCAAAACAGCTTTGACCAGGGAAGCCTTCATTGGGCCGATAAGCTTGCTGTTCATGAATACAGGCATATACAACAGTTTAGTAATTTTAATATTGGGCTATCGAAAGCTGCCAGTATTTTATTTGGCCAGCAAGGGCAGGCCCTCGCCAATAGCGCCGCTGTTCCCGATTATTTTTTTGAAGGAGATGCTGTTTTTAATGAGACCGTACTTACGGAGCAGGGCAGGGGCAGGCAGCCGCTTTTCTTTTCAGGTTATCGATCGCTCTTCAAACAAAATAAAAATTATTCCTACCAAAAATTGCGGAGCGGTTCGTTAAAACATTATGTGCCTAACCACTACGAACTGGGATATTTATTGGTTGGTTATGGCCGTCAAAAATATGGCGTCGATTTTTGGAAAAGTGTTTCCCAGGATGCGGCCCGTTTTAAGCCTTTGTTTTATCCATGGCAAGGAGCGGTTAAAAAATATGCGGGAGTAAGTTATAACCAGTTTGTACAAAATGCCTTGGATTATTATAAACAAAAATGGCAAAGCGATACCGGTTTTCAGGTAAATTATTTATCGGAGCTGAAAAAATACCCATCCGATTACAAGTATCCTTCAGTAGCCAGTGATGGATCGATTATTACCTTAAAAAGCAGCTATCAGCAAATACCCGCCTTTTACCGGATATCGGCTGATGGCACAGAACAAAAAATAGCCGTTCGCGATCTTACCAACGATGATTATTTCTCTTACAACAACGAACTGATCGTTTATTCTGCCTATCGACCCGATGCCAGGTGGGGATATAGAGAATATGCGGATATAAAGTTGCTAAATGTTGAAACAGGTGAAGAACAAAAGTTAACTGTGGGTCAACGATTTTTTTCCCCTGATATATCGCACAGCGGCCAAAAGATTGTTGCCGTTGAAATGCCAACAGGCCAGTTATCAAACCTGGTAATAATTGATCGCCAGGGAAAAAGAATTTTCAGATCTAATGGAGATGCAGGATCTGTCTTCACCTATCCTAAATTTTCGGCCAACGATAGTTTGATATTTACAGCTGTAAGAAATGAGGCAGGTGAAATGGCATTGCAGCAAATCAATATTTTCAACAGTAAAAAAGTAAATATTCTTCCGTTTTCGCAACGGGTAATTGGATTTTTGCAGGTTAAGGGAGATACAGTTTTCTTTACGTCAACCTACAAGGGCATGGACGAAGCCTGGGCTTTTGTTGAAAAAGAAAACCTGGTCTACAGGCTTGCAAATACTTTGGGAGGTTTATACCATGCCAGCATCGATCATTTTAAAGGCAGGCTCGTGGCATCAACCTTTACAGCCGACGGGTTTCGCCTGACCGGAATTCCCCTGAATAAATTATGGTGGCAAAAAATAAATGATAGCAACGACGCCCTCCCTGATCTGTATATTTCGGATGCGTTAAAACAGGAGGACTCTAAAACGTTGTCAGAAATACCAAAACGCAATTTTTCAATTTCCCGTTATCATAAAGCCTTTCAATTATTCAATTTTCACAGCTGGCGGCCTTCATACGATCAGCCCGAAGTTTCATTTACCATGTTCGGCCAAAATGTTTTAAACACATTGCAGACCGAACTGGCATATACATACAACAGAAACGAAAGCAGCAGTAAATTAGGGTTGAATATGATTTATGGTGCCTGGTACCTGCAACCTAATGTTGGTTTTGATCAAACCTGGAACAGAACAATTAATTATAACAAGGATACGACCTTATTTTATAATGAAAAAAATGCTTCGGCTGGTGTCGGGCTTCCTTTGAATTTCTCAGGTGGAAAGCAATACCGATATTTAACCTTCAGTTCTTCAATAAACACTAAGCAGTTACACCTTACCGGAATTGGCAAGAATATTTTTGCAGATAAAAATTTCAATTTTTTGCAAAATAGGTTATTATATACGGGACAAATACAAAAAGCTGTTCGGCAAATCTATCCTCATTGGGCGCAAACCCTGTTAGTGCAATATAGAAATATCGTTAACAAATATACCGCCCAGCAGTTTTTAGTGTCCGGAAATATATACTTACCCGGGCTTTCAGCTACCCATAACATGCTGTTCAATGCAGCTTACTCTGCCCGGGATACCTTAAATCAATATTTCTTTTCGGATAATTTCCCTTTTTCAAGGGGTTATAACTCTGTGGACTTTCCCCGAATGTGGCGTTTCGGCTTCAATTATCATTTTCCGCTGGCTTATCCTGACTTTGGCTTTGCAAATATTTTTTACCTTAAAAGGGTCAGGGCCAATACATTTTATGATTACACCCAAACCAAAAGCCTCCGGACAGGAAATAAATTTTTCTTTGGTTCAACCGGTGTTGAGGTCTATGCCGATACAAAATGGTGGAACCAGCAAAATGTAACAATAGGAGTTCGTTACAGTAGGTTGTTAAATAGCCAATACCGGGGCAATACCCTGCCAAACCAATGGGAGATTATTTTTCCAATAAATCTTCTAGATTAATTTATTTTCAATATCAGGTCTTTTAAATCCAGATACCCCGCTTTATGCTTGTTAAAGTTTAGCCCGATTTAGAAGCAGGACTAACAAAAAATGATGGCAAGCATAATATTCCTCAATGATTTATTCTTGATTTATTCGAAAAAGTTGAAATTTATCTTAAAATTTATTTCAATGTAAAAGAAACATACACATAAAAACGCTGATAATCAGTTACTTTTAATGTAAACAATATTACTTCCGGTAATTCCGTTTTGTTAACATTAGCTTATTGATTTTTAAAACCTGGACTGTTCTATTAGATTTGCAATTATCCGGCTATTATAGAGAGCCAGGTATTTTCAGCCATATAAATAACCTGCCTGATTTTTAAGCGGTTATATTTGATTAAACCCGAAATAGATCATATGACAAAAAAATTTCTGGCACCCCTACTCATTCTTTTAAGTGTTTCTTTAGTGGTTACGGCCTTTACGGATGACAATTTTTCTACGGACTTTAAAAGCGATACAAATAAAGATAGCGTAACTCTTTCGGCAAATGTCATGCCATACCAGGATGTTTACGATACGCTGCATTTACAGTCACTTCAACTAACAAAGCAGGCCTTTGATCTGGCCTTACAAGGTTTTCAAAAATTATTGTTATCGGGAAAGATCAAAAATCCCGATATTTTAACTATTGTAGATTTTAGTCAGCCAAGTACCACGAAAAGAATGTATATTATCGATTTGAAAAATAGAAAGTTGTTGGAACATTCGCTGGTATCACATGGCAGAAATACAGGCCAGTTAATGGCTACCTCTTTTTCGAACAGGCCGGAATCTTTCCAGAGCAGCCTGGGATTTTATGTTACTTCAGAAACTTACAGCGGAAAGCATGGATTGTCGCTACGTTTAGACGGAATGGAAAAAGATATAAATGATAATGCCAGGGAGAGGGCTATTGTAATACATGGCGCAGACTACGCATCTGAAAATTTCTGTAAATCCACCGGATACCTTGGACGTAGTTATGGGTGCCCCGCGGTTCCATCAAATGTTTCCAAAGCCATCATTAATTTGCTGCGCGATGGATCTTGTTTATTTATCTATTTTCCGGATAAAAACTATCGGAAAAATTCTTCGCTAATATAATATTGGATTGCGTTTATTTTTTATCTCGTCCTCTTTTGCTATTTATTACTGTTGAAATACTGCAATTTTTGATGAAATTTGGTGTGCAAAACTGTATTTAAGGCATTCTTTTCATAAAACTTATTAACTTTTCCACAATTTTAATAAATTTTTCCACCAATTTTTCTCTGTTATCATGCATCGACGTATCTTTGCGCTCCGAAAAAAATTATGTCTAAACAAGCACTGATTAAACAAGATGGTTCAATAGTAGAAGCCTTATCGAATGCGATGTTTCGGGTAAAGCTGGAAAATGGTCATGAAATTATCGCTACTATTTCAGGGAAAATGAGAATGAATTACATACGTATTCTTCCTGGTGATAAAGTTGGCGTGGAAATGAGCCCATATGATTTAAGCAGGGGAAGAATAATTTTCAGGTACAAATAAATAGCTGGCAGTTGTTATCTTCCAAACTTTAGAAATAAAACCGGCTGTTTGCCTTTAGCGAATAGCAATTAGCAATAGGAAAAATCGAACTAAAAATGAAAGTAAGAGCATCTATTAAAAAACGAAGTGCAGATTGCAAGATCGTAAGAAGAAAAGGCAAGTTGTATATAGTTAACAAGAAAAACCCCCGCTACAAGCAGCGCCAGGGATAATGCGCCAAACCCCTAACGGGGCTAAAATGAAAACTGATTATTAAAAAATAAAAACTCTCCTACACCCATTAGGGCAGGGGGCAAATTTTAATTATGGCTCGTATTGCCGGTATAGACTTACCCAAAAACAAAAGAGGCGAAATCGGATTAACCTACATATATGGTATCGGTCGCTCAACTGCTCAGGAAATTCTTGACAGGTCTGGTATAGACAGGAACAAGAAGGTGAATCAATGGAATGATGAAGAGCAAACTGCTATCCGTAACCTGATCACCAACGAAATTAAGGTGGAAGGTGCATTACGTAGTGAAGTTCAGATGAGCATCAAGCGTTTGATGGATATTGCCTCGTACCGCGGTTTGCGCCATCGTAAAGGTCTGCCTTTGCGCGGACAACGCACACGTACAAATAGCCGTACAAGAAAAGGTAAGCGTAAGACTGTTGCCGGTAAAAAGAAGGCACCTAAGAAGTAGTAATTAATTAGCAGCAAGTAGTTAGAAATTCTCTAATTACTTGTTGCTGTTTTATATACGAACCTTTGCTGGATAATTCGCGAATAGCGGAAGGAGGGAAGGTTCGGGTTCCGGAAGTAGCCGGAATTCATTTTGTTAAAGATTACCTCAACACAAACAAATGGCTAAAGCACAACAAAGACAAGACAGCGCAAAAGCCGCTGCAAAAAAAAGAGTAGTAAAAGTTGACGCCTACGGCGATGCGCATATTAGTGCAACTTTCAACAACATTATTATTTCGCTTACCAACAAAAATGGCCAGGTCATTAGCTGGGGAAGTGCTGGTAAAATGGGTTTTCGCGGTTCCAAGAAAAATACACCTTATGCTGCACAACTTGCTGCTCAAGATGCCGCTAAAGTGGCATTGGAAGCCGGTTTAAAGAGAGTGGATGTATATGTTAAAGGACCAGGATCAGGAAGAGAAGGCGCTATTCGTGCGCTGGCTAACAGTGGTATTGAGATCACCATGATCAAAGATGTTACTCCTTTACCTCACAATGGTTGTCGTCCTCCAAAAAAGAGAAGAGTATAGTCAATTGCTAATTTCGGGATTTCTGATTTGATGAATTGCAATATAGAAACAATTTGTCGTTAGAATTTATATACAAGCTGCTGCAGATCGAAGTTTAAGATTTTGTATGAGCTGCAGCGGGAACTTTAAAAATCTACAAATAATAATTAAATGGCAAGGTACACAGGTCCAAAGACCAAAATCTCCAGAATGTTTGGAGAACCTATTCTAGGCAACGGAAAGTGGTTAAGCAAAAACAGCAACCCTCCCGGTATTCATGGCGCGCAGCGTAAGCGTAAAACCTTAGGCGAATATGCAACCCAGTTGAAAGAAAAGCAAAAGGCCAAATATACTTATGGTGTTTTGGAAAAGCAGTTCCGTAATACATTTGGAGAAGCCAGCCGTCGTAAGGGTGTTACTGGTGAAAACCTAATTAAATTATTGGAAGCGCGTTTAGATAATACGGTATTTCGTTTAGGAATTGCCCCCAGCCGCCCTGCTGCCCGCCAGTTGGTTAGTCATAAGCACGTTACTGTAAATGGTTTGGTAACCAACGTTCCATCGTATCAATTGCAGCCCGGCGATAAAATCGGGTTAAAGGAAAAGAGTTCTGTCAACTCAGCAGTTACCAGCAATATTCGTGGTAAAAACCTGAAGTTTAGCTGGTTAGACTGGAATGAAGGTGAATTGACTGGTACATTCATTACATATCCTGAAAGGGAAAGTGTTCCTGAAAATATAAGGGAACAATTAATTGTGGAATTGTACAGTAAATAGTCGTGAGGCGATTGCTGGTAATTGGTAGTAGAAATAGAAATACTTACTACTGACTAAAATCGCCGATCAAAGACTAAAAGAACAAGAGTGCGACCCCGCAAAACTGACGGGGCAGGCGCAACGGATGTTTAAACAATGAACAAGAGCTGGGTCCACAAAAAAAATTTTAAACTATAAATTGTCAATAACAACATGGCTATTTTAAATTTCCAAAAACCCGACAAAATCGTTCTTCAAAAAGCCACTGACTTTGAAGCACAATTTGAATTTCGTCCCCTGGAGCCAGGATATGGCCTTACCATTGGAAACGCATTGAGAAGAGTGCTACTGAGTTCGCTGGAGGGTTTTGCCATTGTGGGAATAAAAATTGAGGGTGCAGAACATGAGTTTGCCACTCTCAAAGGTGTTACTGAAGACGTTACCGAAATAATTCTTAATCTGAAACAAGTACGTTTTAAGAAAAAGGTTGACCACGAGGTAGGCATTGAGAAAGTAACACTGAGCATTAAAAATCAAACCGAATTTACTGCTGGTATGATTGGCGAAGCAACACAGAGTTTTGACGTTATGAACCCCATGCTGCTGATTTGCACTATGGATAACAGTTCTAAACTCGATATTGAATTAACTATTGCAAAAGGCCGCGGATATGTACCGGCCGAGGACAATAAATTAAAAGATACGCCATTTGGATATGTGCCTATTGATAGTATTCACACACCGATCAAAAACGTAAAATACGCAATTGAGAATACCCGTGTGGAACAAAGAACTGACTTTGAAAAACTGTTAATGGATGTTACTACCGATGGAACTATTCACCCGGAAGAAGCTGTGAAACAGGCCTCGAGAATTTTGATCCAGCATTTGATGATCATTACCGACGAGAACATCACCTTTGATAATAAGGAAGAAAAGAAAGAAGACCTGGTTGATGAACAAACGCTTCAACTTCGTAAGATCTTAAAAACGCCTTTAGAAGATCTTGATCTTTCGGTTCGGGCATTTAACTGTTTGAAAGCAGCTAAAATTAATAGCCTGAGCGAATTGGTTCAATACGAGCAGGAAGACTTGATGAAGTTTAGAAATTTTGGTCAGAAATCATTGAGCGAAATTGAGCAGGTTTTGAACGAAAGAGGTTTAGGTTTCGGCATGGATTTGAGTAAAATGGGAATAGATAAGGAAGATTACTAAATGCCTTGCCCCAAAAGGGGTTAGAGGAAAATCCCCTAACAGAAGACAGGTAATGTCATCAGTTTTCAGGTAATCAGAAAACAATTTTAATAATACCATCCTTACTCCCTTTTAGGGAATGGGGGCTTCGCTGTAAATCCTGACACGGTGCAGCGGATAAAAACTTAACGTCATGCGTCACGGAGACAAAATCAACAACCTGGGCCGTACTGCCAGCCATCGCCGGGCATTACTAGCCAACCTTGGTGCTCAATTAATTCAGCACAAGCGTATTACAACTACTTTGGCAAAAGCTAAAGCATTAAGAACTTATGTTGAGCCATTGATAACAAAGGCTAAAGAAAATTCTACCCATCAGCGTCGTGTAGTATTTAGTTATTTGCAGGATAAGGAGGCCATTAAAGAATTATTTGATGTAGTTCGTTTAAAAGTGGAAGGCCGCCCTGGTGGATACACAAGGATAATTAAGCTGGGTGCCCGTGTTGGAGACAACGCAGAATTAGCTATGATTGAGTTGGTTGATTACAACGAAATTTATGGCAATGGTATCGGAGAGCAAAAAGATACAGCAGCTAAGAGAACCCGTCGTGCAGGCAGCCGTAAGAAAGCTATCACCGACGAGCAAGCTGTAGCTACTGAAGCAGCACCAGTTGCAGAAGCATCTGTTGAAACAGAAGAAGCACCCGCAGTTGAAGAAACACTGGTTGTTGATGAAACACCTTCTGCAGATGAAGCACCGCAACCTGCCGATGAAACTGCTGAGAAATCTTCAGAAGAAAAAGCACCGGAATAATGATTTGGAAAAGATAAATACAAAGGCAAGATCGGTTTTGATCTTGCCTTTTTTTATGGGAGCAAAGCGGAGATAAATTTTAAAATGATTATCATATTAATCGGCTCATATTTAGTTTCTTTGCGGGGTTTAAGATGATGGCTTATGCTTATGATCTTTTTAATAAGACTAAAATTTTTTCTGTTTTCAGTTTGCTTAATCGATACCTTAATCTTTAAATAAAAATTCGCCTTACTTACATGACAAATCAACCTACTGCTATCTTATTGCTTGAAGATGGAACCACCTTTTATGGCAAGTCGTTTGGAAAAACTGGTACAACCACAGGTGAAATTTGTTTTAATACCGGCATGACTGGCTACCAGGAAGTATTTACGGATCCAAGCTATTATGGACAGATAATAATTATGAATAACGTGCATATCGGCAATTACGGTGTAAAGGATTCCGATATTGAAAGCGATAACGTTAAAATACGCGGTCTGATTGGGAGAAACCTGGAAGAATTATACAGCCGCAAACAAGCCGTTGGATCGCTAAATGATTATTTAATAGCCAACAATATAGTTAGTATTGAAGATGTAGATACACGGGCCCTTGTAGCCCACGTTCGCGAATGCGGCGCTATGAATTGTATCATATCGTCTGAAATATTGGATATTAACCAGTTGAAAGACTTGTTGGATAAGGTTCCATCAATGGCCGGCCTGGAGCTGGCATCCAAAGTGAGCACAAAGACGCCCTATGAGCAAGGTGATGAAAACTCCCCGATAAAAGTAGCCGTAATGGATTATGGTGTTAAACAAAATATCTTAACCTGTATGACGAGCAGGGGTGCCCATGTAAAGGTATTTCCATCGTCTGCATCGCTTTCGGAAGTGAAGCGTTTCAATCCCACCGGGTATTTTTTATCGAATGGCCCGGGCGACCCATCTACAATGAATTATGCTGTGGAAACCTTGAAGGAAATTTTAAAAGAGGATAAGCCGATTTTTGGAATTTGTTTAGGACACCAGCTGCTGGCAATGGCAAACGATGTTCCAACTTATAAAATGCATCATGGCCACAGAGGATTGAACCATCCTGTTAAGAATTTGAAAACAGGTAAATGTGAGATTACTACACAAAATCATGGGTTTGGGGTAGATCCTGATGCGGTTAGAAATAATCCGGCTCTTGAAATTACCCACGTTAACCTGAATGATGAAAGTATTGAGGGTTTTCGAATGAAGGGAAGGCCGGCATTTAGTGTACAATATCATCCCGAAAGTTTTCCTGGCCCGCACGACAGCAGGTATTTATTTGATGAGTTTATGGAGAGTATGAAGACTAGCCAATAAATATAAAATCTTCTGATTAAGAAAGTCGCAGATGCAAACTGCGACTTTCTTATGTATGCCAACAATCTTTTTTTCCTGTATATTCGATTTAAATTGAATACATTATGAAAATTGCTATCATCAACGGGCCGAATTTAAACCTGCTGGGTACCCGCGAACCCGATCAGTACGGGCATCAAACCTTTGAGGATTATTTTAAGACCCTGCAGGCAAAATTCCCGGAAGTCTCCTTTAGTTATTTTCAAAGCAATATTGAGGGCGAACTGATCGATGAATTACAACAGCAAGGTAAAGTTGCAGATGGAATTATTATGAATCCGGCAGGCTATACACATACATCGGTAGCAATTGGGGATACAATAGCTGCCATTACTGCCCCTGTTATTGAAATACACATCAGCAATGTACACGCCCGGGAAGACTTTAGAAAAATAAGCCATGTTTCTGCAAAGTGCCAGGGTACTGTTTCGGGTTTTGGAATAAAAGGTTACGAATTGGCTGTCAGAAGCTTTTTGATAGATTAGCCTAACAGTTCCAGCACGTTTTCCCCCCGGTAACTATGGTAAAGTTTGATAGTTTCAATGGCCTCTTTTACATCGTGGACCCGTAAAATATTTGCCCCATTCATTAGGGCGAGGGTATTTAATACTGTTGTTCCGTTCAGCGCTTCATCGGCAGTAATTCCTAAGGTCTTATAAATAGTTCCCTTACGTGAAAGCCCCGCTAATATGGGCATATCCAATATTTTTAATTCCGCCATATTTCTTAACAGTTCAAAATTGTGTGGTATGGTTTTACCAAAGCCAAATCCCGGATCAACAATGATATCATTAATGCCAGCCGATTTACATTCGGCGGTTTTCACAATAAAAAAATCAAGAACTTCCAGGGTTACATTGTGGTAATCTGGTGAAGTCTGCATGTTCTGCGGTGTTCCCTGCATATGCATGGCGATATAGGGAACTTTTAATTCAGCCACTGCTGTAATCATATTCTCGTCCATATTTCCGGCGCTGATATCGTTTACAAGATGGGCTCCTGCTTCTACCGCCTGTTCCGCGACCTTTGCATAATACGTGTCGATAGATAGTAAAGCCTCCGGAAAGCGAAAATGAGCAGCTTCTATAATTCCGATAACCCTTGACAGTTCTTCGTCTGGTGTTATTTTCTGGCTGCCAGGACGGGTGCTTTGCCCACCGAAGTCTAAAAAGAACGCGCCTTGCTCCAGCATTTTCTCGCACTGGCGAAATATTTCATCTTGCGTATTTTTTCTGCTGACAGTATAAAATGAGTCTGGTGTAACATTAATTATGCCCATTACAACCGGTTCACCGATTTCAATTATTCTTCCCTTACAATTGAAAGTAAACATTGGGCGCTTTGCTTTATTTTTGAGAAAGTAGTGCAATTTATTATGCCTTTATTATATTATGGTCAGTAAAGGCAGATCGGATTGCAATTGCTGTTAAAACTAAATCATTACTTCAACTTCTAAATGTAAACAGTGCCTCAAACATATTCCCCCCAATTATCAGGCTCGCAAAAATCCAGTTCAATAATTTTATTGGTGATAAGAATCATGGTTGGTGTCTTGTTCATTTTTTCCGGCTTGATAAAAGCCAACGATCCATTGGGACTCAGCTATAAAATGCAGGAGTTTTTTGAAGTTTGGGGCATGCATTCATTCAATGATTACACCCTTTTTTTATCGCTGGCCATGAACACTTTCGAGATTGTAGCAGGAGTGGCTGTTATTCTTGGATGGAGAATGAAATTATTTAGCTGGCTGCTGTTGCTGCTCATTATTTTCTTTACTTTTTTAACAGGGTATGCGTTGCTATCTGGCAAAATAAAGACCTGCGGGTGTTTTGGTGATTGTATTCCATTAACGGCATTACAGTCATTTATAAAGGACCTTGTGCTACTGGCTTTAATTATAATAATATTTTTAAAACGGTTTATTATAAGGCCATTTTTAACATCGGCGGTCAATGGAATGGCCATATTAATTTCTGTATTTTTTTGTTTCATCCTTCAGTGGTATGTTTTAAAACACCTGCCAATAATTGATTGCCTTCCTTACAAAGCGGGCAACAATATTGTGGAAAAAATGAAAATTCCGGAAGGGGCTGTAGCTGATAGTTTTGCCATCAATTTTATTTATAGGAAAGATGGAAAAGAAGTGGTTTTTGATATGGATAACTTTCCCGAAGATTTTAATGACAGTACCTACGAATTTGTTGACAGGGCGCAAAAACTGGTTAGACCTGGTAATGCCACGCCAGCCATCAACGATTTTAGTTTGCGAACTATGGACGGAAATGATACTACGCTGGCTATTTTAACCCAGCCAAATCCCTATGTAATGTTATTTCTAAAAGGAGTGTTTGATGCCCGAAAAGGGTGGGAGATTCATGCTGCAGAAATGGCAAAGGTTTGTAAAGCCAAAAATGTACCTTTTTTTATTGTTTCCGCTATGGCCGATAGGGCTAAAGAACAAATGCAGCAAATTCCTGATATAATTTACCTGCAGTGCGATGCCACCGTTATAAAAACCGCCGGACGGGAAAATCCAACGTATTTAATCATGCAACAAGCAAATATCAAGGCCAAATTTGCAGATGCGGACTATGAAAAGGCAATCAATATGATAAGGAAAATGGAACAATGAGTTTCAAAATAGTGTATCTTATAAGGAGAATAATATTTAAATACAAAACTATTGGTGGTGCGCTTTTTGTACAGGATATTTTTGGCAAAACAGGCATGGGAGAGGTAAACGAGGATGCTTTTAAGTAATCAGATTTTTCGATAGTTATGGATAGAATTTTAATTAGGGGGTGCGTTTATTGCGTAAACCTGTTTGCCAAATATAAGGGCGCTGGTTAACACTAAGGTGGAAATGAAAGGGACTGGTAGTTTAAAGGAAAAGGCTGCCATTATATAAATACAAAATTAATTTATGTCGGTTATTTTTTGTAATTTCAGAGAAGCCTATTGATAACATTAAAAACCCCGTCCACTATGAAAACAGTCAGTCAAATTTTAGCAAGAATTGGTCCTCAGTTTAATACAATTGATGTCGGCACCAGGGTGGTAGATGCGTTGTCTGTCATGAAGATGGAGCAGACCAGCTTTATTATCGTAACCAGAAATGGGCAATATACAGGCATTGTTACCGAAAGGGATTATGCACAAAAAGTATTGCTGATGGGAAAATCGTCTCACCTAACAAAGGTTGAGGATATTATGAGCTCCAACTTGCCTGCAGTAAGTTCCAGCGATCCGGTTGAAAAATGTATGATGCTGATGAATGCGTATAAAACGCGCTATTTACCAGTATTTGATTATTTTGAATTTAAAGCAATTATCACCATGCAAGACATTATTGCATTAAGTATGAGTGACAAAGAATATGATGACCTTCTGCGCTTTAACAGCGAAAAAGTTTTTTAAGGTCAGCTATTCAGGACTATAGATAAAATGGGGGTTTTCAATAACCCCCAATTCATTTCCACAAGGATCTATTACTGTTCCCAATATGATACCTCCACCAACTTCTGTAAGGGGTTCATTTGGTATACTTCCTTCTTTAACCAGTTTTTCGTAAACGCTCTTTGCATCTTTTACACCCCAATATGCGGTAGCAGCATTATCAAAATTTATACCTTCGGCGTCGGGTTGCAGGCCCAATTCAAATCCACCAACATTAAAGCCAACATAGAACGGTTCATCAAAGTAAGGTTGTTTGCCAAGTAATGCGGTATACCATTTCTTAGCTAAATCGATATCCTTAACCTGGTATATCACAGACCTAAGTCCTTGTAGCATAATTATTGAATTTGAACTTCTTTTATTACATTTTCGCCCAGGGCTTCATTAACTCTTGCAATTATTTTTTCTTTTTGATAAAGAAGCTCCTGCTTTAAAGGACCAACATTTGTTTTTATGATCAGGGTGCCATTTATTATCTGCAGTTTGTCAGTATAGCGCGCAATAGTCTTACCCATAATATTCTCCCATACATCGTTGATCTGCAAGGCTTGCATACCGGATTTCAGCCGACTTTTTTTTAAGAAGACCTTTATAGCGTCCCCCATTGAAATCTCTCCCATAGTCGCATAAAGATAATACAAGGTTTTTAAATAATATACAACATTAAAACTATAAAAATGTCACTTTACCTTGAAAATCAATTTCTTATTTTGATAAACACATTGCCTTATTAATGCATGATACCGGTGAATTTTCCACGATCACATATGATTTTATTTTCTATTCCACCGATCGAAGTCTGCGCATATTTGGATATGATTAAAATATATTGAAAGCCCTTTATCGGCAAGCGCAATAGTGATTTTTAAATTATGTTTGCAATCCAATAAAACAAAATTAATGCCCTTAATAAAAAGTATATCAGGTATCCGGGGAACAATAGGCGGAAGACCAGGAGATACACTGAGCCCTTTGGATGTTGTAAAATTTACCGCAGCATACGGAACGTGGTTGAGCAGGAAAGGAAATCAGAAGAAAGTGGTGGTTGGCCGAGACGGAAGAATTAGCGGCAAAATGGTTCAAGGCTTTGTAATAAGCACCCTGAATGCAGTAGGGCTGCACGTAATTGATGTTGACCTAAGTACAACGCCAACCGTTGAAATGACTGTGGTTTCTGAAGCGGCTGCCGGCGGTATCATTATAACAGCCAGCCATAATCCAAAGGAGTGGAATGCCCTAAAATTATTAAATGAGAATGGTGAGTTTATTAGCGGCGATGATGGCGCTTTGATTTTGGAAATGGTTGAAAAGGAGGATTTTGATTTTGTACCGGTTGAAAAGATCGGAGGGTACACCCAAAATACTACATCGCTTCAAAAACATATTGAGGCAGTGGTCAATTACCCATTAGTTGATGTTGCCTCCATTAAAAAACGCAAGTTTAAAGTGGTAGTGGATGCAATAAACAGCACCGGTGCCATTGCCATACCGGAACTTCTAAAAGAACTGGGGGTAAAGGATTATACAATTTTAAATGAAGAAGTAACGGGAAAATTTGCCCATAACCCCGAACCGTTACCGCAGAATTTAACGCAACTGTGTAATGAGGTTAAAAGACAACAGGCTGATATTGGTATAGCGGTAGATCCCGATGTTGACAGACTGTGTTTTGTTTGCGAAGACGGAACTTTATTTGGCGAAGAATATACTTTGGTAGCGGTAGCAGATTTTGTTTTGCATCATCGTCCTGGTAACACGGTCAGCAATATGTCGTCTACCAGGGCCTTAAAAGATGTAACGATAAAAAATGGCGGCGAATATTTTCCGAGCGCGGTAGGAGAGGTGAATGTGGTGAGCAAAATGAAGGCAGTGAATGCTGTTATTGGAGGCGAGGGAAATGGCGGCATTATTATTCCTGACCTGCATTACGGACGGGATGCTTTAATTGGAATTGCGCTTTTTTTGACCCAGCTTGCCCAAAGCAAACGGTCTGTAAAACAATTGCGTAGTACCTATCCTGATTATTTCATCAGTAAAAATAAAATAGAGCTCGACAAGGGTTTTGATGTTAAAGACATATTCAGCAAAATACAGTCAAAATACAAGAATCATCCTGTAAATACCGAAGATGGTTTAAAAATTGAGTTTGAAAATGACTGGGTACATTTACGCACTAGTAATACTGAGCCCATCATTAGAATTTATGCCGAAAGCAGTTTTGAAACAACTGCCGATAATATTGCCCGTAAAATGATGCAGGATATAAAAGAAAGTATGTAAGGCAACTGTTATAGCAATTCTAATCCGCATTCATTTTCTGAAGCATCTTTTAAATTGTGATTAACGTAGGTTCCCTGACTTTGTTGGAGGAAACGGCCACCGGACAAGCGGCCTTTCATTTTAATTTTAAGTCATAAATATTTAAAAACAGATCGGCGATATTCTTCGAGGTCGGACTCTGTGGAGATTTTATCAAATCGCTCTACAACGCCGGATCTCATTTTCCGGCTGAGTATTACCTGTCCGCCCTGGACAACCATACTTTTACATCGGTTGAAGATCTTTTTTAACGATTCCATGTCGCCAATCATTTGTAGCTCTTCAATCTCAGCTACGTCAATTTGGTATTCATCCACATTCATAATATTAATTTTTCGTCTGCAAATAAAATTTGATTTTTCGATTATTCTTCGGAATTTGATGTGAGTTTCATTTTCAATTATTTTGGTTGATAAGAAATATACAATTCCGCTTCTTTTCAATTAACTTCATAAAATCGCTTTGTGATCGATATCGCAAATTAAAGGCGTTTTTTAACCATAGAAATTCTTGATATGAAAAACAGGATGTTTGTTATTTTTCTACTTTGCATTGGTCATTCGTACCTGCAGGCGCAAAATGAGCTGCCTACAAAAGAAACTCAAATAAAACTGGCTGTACTGGCGGCTCCGGCACCGCTGCGCGATAGCGCTACGGTTTTGGCAATGAACAGATGGGGTGTTTATGAAATTATAAGGAAAGGTACCAATGGGATGATATGCCTGGCGGATAATCCATTACAAAATGGTTTTAACGTTGCCTGTTATCAAAAAGATCTTGAGCCATTTATGCAACGCGGCCGCATTCTAAAACTGCAAGGTAAGACACCTAAAGAAATAGTTGATATACGGGAGCAGGAGGTAAAAGACGGCATATTAAAAATGAATAGCGTGCCTTCCGCTCTTTATTCCTATTCGGCAAAAGCACAAGATTACGATTCTGTTTCCGGTACCATTAAAAACGGCTATCTCCGTTACGTGGTTTACATACCTTACGCAACTGCAGCCAGTACGGGTTTGCCTTTACAGCCCGATGTTCCGGGTATGCCCTGGATAATGGATCCCGGCACACACAGGGCACATATTATGATTAATCCGGAACCTCCAAAAATCGAAAAACCTTAAATTAACAAATGGCCTGACGCCCTGTACAGTAATTATTATTGTTTCCAAAAAATCCAATCAAAAAATCAGCGCGATAACTGAAATATTGAGTTTTTTGAATAACAAACGCCAGGCATATATTTTCAATTAATATGTTAATTCGTAACGTTTTAAACAAATCTGAAACGGTTAATATTCTACTTAAAATTCGCCTGCCTGAGTACCTTTACTGGTTAAAAAAAAGTACATTTGCACTCCTTCAAAAGCTATCACAAAATCTGCTTTATTTTAAAGTTTAAAATACCTTTTTACAATACATGGAAGAGAACTTGCAACCCTTAGAAACAACCGATAACGACAGAATTATTCTTGTTAATATTGAAGAGCAAATGAAGACCGCTTATATCGATTATTCTATGTCGGTAATAGTAGGTCGTGCTTTGCCCGATGCACGGGATGGATTTAAGCCTGTACACAGAAGGGTATTGTATGCAATGAACGAGCTGGCCAATAACAGTAACCGCCCTTATAAAAAATCGGCCCGTATTGTGGGTGAAGTTATGGGTAAATACCATCCGCACGGCGATGCTTCCATTTACGATACTTTGGTAAGAATGGCGCAGGAGTGGACCATGCGATATACAATGGTAGATGGGCAGGGTAACTTTGGTAACCAGGATGGCGACATGCCGGCTGCCATGCGTTATACAGAAGTAAGGCTTGAAAAAATAGCCGAAAGTATGCTGGATGATATTGAAAAAGAAACGGTGGACTTTCAATTTAATTTCGACGACAGCCTGAAAGAACCAACCGTTTTGCCTACCCGCATTCCTCAACTGTTGGTTAACGGCAGCAGTGGAATTGCTGTGGGGATGGCAACCAATATGCTGCCTCATAACCTGGGAGAAGTAATTGACGGTTGTATTGCATATATCGATGACCATGATATTACGATCGAAGATCTGATGGTGCATGTAAAAGCGCCGGATTTTCCTACGGCAGGTATCATCTACGGCATGGAAGGAGTAAAGCAGGGAATGCTTACAGGCAGGGGAAGGGTAGTGTTGCGTGGCAGGTGCCAGGTGGATACCAAACCCAGCGGAAGAGAACAAATTATAATTACCGAGGTACCCTACCAGGTTAACCGCGATATCCTGACAGATAAAATAGGCCAGCTGGTAAATGGTAAAATAGTTGATGGCATTGCCCATGTAAACAACGAAAGTAACATGCGCGAAGGAACCCGGATTGTGCTTGATCTGAAGCGCGATGGGGTTGCCAATGTGATCATCAACCAGTTATATAAGTTTACTGAACTGCAAACGAGCTATGGAATAAACAATGTAGCTATCAGCAAGGGACGTCCGAAAACGATGAACCTGAAAGAATTATTGGTTGAGTTCGTAGAATTCAGGATGGAAGTGGTTATTCGCCGGGCCCAGTTCGAATTGAGAAAGGCCCAGGAACGTGCCCATATTTTACAAGGATACCTTATTGCGCTGGATCATTTAGATGAAGTGATCAGTTTGATCAGAAGTTCGGCCACGCCGGATATAGCCAAAGAAAAGCTGATAAATGCCGGATGGGGATTGGATGAAATTCAGGCAAAGGCTATTTTGGAATTAAGGCTACAGCGGTTAACCGGCATGGAGCGTGAAAAAATTAAGGAAGAATTTGATAATTTGATGGCCCTGATTAATAAATTACAAGAGCTTTTAGGCAACGAAGGCTTACGATACGACCTGATAAAAACAGAGCTGTTAGAGGTAAAAGAGAAATTTGGCGATAAAAGAAAAACAGAGATCTCATATTTAAGTAATGAAATGCGAATTGAAGATCTGATTGAGGATGAGGATGTTATAATAACTATATCGCATTTAGGTTATATTAAAAGAACCTCTGCCGATGAATATCGCCAGCAAAAAAGGGGAGGAAGAGGTGCAATTGGAAGCAAGACGCGGGAAGAAGATTTTGTAGAGCACTTATTTGTAGCCTCCACCCACCACACCTTAATGTTCTTTACAGAAATGGGGCGTTGTTATTGGTTAAAAGTGTACGAAATACCCGAGGGCGATAAGAATACCAAAGGAAGGGCTATTCAAAATATTATGCAATTGCCGCAAGACGATAAAGTGAGGGCGATAATTGATGTTAAGAATTTTGAAGACAAGGATTATGTAAACAGTCATTATATTGTACTGTGTACCAAAAAAGGGATTATTAAGAAAACTGAGCTGGCCGATTTTAGCCGCCCCAGGGCAAATGGAGTTAATGCCATCAATATTATTGAAGGCGATCAATTAATAGAAGCCAAATTAACAGATGGTAATTCGGATATAATGCTGGCATTAAATTCTGGGCGCGCCATTCGTTTTCCAGAAATAAAGGTTAGGCCAACCGGCCGCGGCGCTATTGGCGTTACCGGAATTGAGGTGGATTCTGACAAGGATGCCGTTATTGGTATGGTTTGTGTTAATAAGGAGGACAATGAAAGAAATATCCTGGTTGTAAGCGAAAAAGGTTATGGTAAAAAGACGCCTATTGATGAATATCGCATTACCAACAGGGGAGGAAAAGGGGTTAAAACCATAAGTGTTACTGAAAAGACAGGAAGCCTTGTAGGTATTATGGATGTCAGCGGCAAAGAGGATCTTGTAATTACCTGTAAATCAGGTATTACTATCAGAACCTCGGTGGTTTCAATAAGAGAAGCCGGCAGAGCCACACAGGGTGTAAAGCTTATACGACTGGACGAAAGTGACGAAATTGCCGCTATTTCCAAGATTGAGGAAAGTGATGAGGTGGAATTAGTTACACCTGAAAATGCAGATGGGGAACCGGATAATTTTTTGCCTCCGGCTGAGAACGAAGAAAATATAATAAAGGAGTTACCCGCAGATCAACCAGAAGAAACTCCTGAAGAGGATGCAGATGAAAATGATGAAGTAGGTAAGTTTTAAGCGGAATATTTTTTAAACATTTAACTATAACAAAAATAATTTTGACAAACAACAAAATAAACAATATGAAAAAGTTAGCGATTGCATTTTCATTTTTCTTTTTTACGGGTATTGTTTTGCATGCCCAGGACTTGAAAAAAGCCAAAAGTGCCTATACAATGTCGTTGGTTAAGCCAGAATCAATTGAGAATGCAAAAGTTGAGGTTGACAAATTAATGACAGATGAAAAACTGAATAAACAGGCTGAAAGTTATTTACTAAAAATGCAGGTGTATTCTGCAATAGCAGCAAATGAGGCAATTGCAGCCAAATATCCGGAAATAGAGCTTCAGGCATTTGACGCGTTAAAAAAATATCTTGAATTGGAGCCTGGTGAAGACAAATTGAAAGCTGACCGGTATGATGGGGTAAACGGCATCTATAACATTTTTTTTAAGAAAGGGGTAAAATTTTACCAGGAAGAAAAATGGGATCAGTCGTTTGAAAAATTCAAAAATATGGCCGCCTTGGGCGAAATCCTTATTGAACGCAAATGGTCAAATTCTGCCTTCGATACTACGTCGCATCTGTACGCGGCAGCAACCGCACAAAATGCGAAAAAAGACAAAGACGCGGTTTTCTATTATAGCAAATTGGCCGATATTAAAGTAAGCGGTAAAGATTACGAAGGCGTTTATGAATACCTGACCAAATATTTTCTTAACAATCCTGATGAAACTCAGTTCAAAAAGTACATTGCAATTGCAAAAGAGGTTTATCCTGAACAGTCACTATGGAAGGATCTAGAATTTGAGTTTACTAAAAAAAATTCTGATATTCAATCTTTTGTAACAAAATTTAAAGCTGAAGATGCGACCAACACGTTGACCAGCGAACAATATTCAGAATATGGCAGCTTCTTTGCCACAGATGATAAAATAAAAGATCTGCCCGAAGATCAGCGTACTCCCTATAACAACATGGCATTTTATGCCTTTAAGAAAGCTTATGATAAGGATACGACCAATGGCGTTGCCGGGTATAATGCCGGCGTAACTGCCTATGGCCAGTTTGAAACAAAAGCAGATTCTGCCAGATCATTTAAAGGCACTACTGTAGAAATTAAAAATCAAAGAACTGCAGCAAACAAAGTAGCATTAGACGCGGCTGACCTTAGCGTAACATGGCTTGAAAAAGCGCATAGAAGTTTGGCTGGCAAAACAGAACGTTCGAATTTAGAAAAAGGACTACTGAATAAATCGGTTGACTTGCTGTATAATGTGTATGAATACAAGCGCGATATGAGCCGTGGTGTTAGTCCGAAAGATTATGACCTTTTTGATGCAAAATTGACCTACTATAATAGTTTACATGGAAAATATTAATTAATTATATTAATATATGATAGGGGAGCCGCAGTAATGTGGCTCTTTTTCGTTATACAGTTTATTAGAAAAGTGTAGTAGCAATCCATTATAAGACGTCATTCACTTAAAAAATCGACAAAAGGCTTGAAATAACTCTACAGCACAATGGGAGTTATTGAGCACCGATTAATTAGGATATCGTAATACAAAACTTCAGTTAAAATATTAACCATATTACCGAATATTTAATTGGAAGCGTTGCTTGAAAAAACGGCCAAGTAGATATAAATGTTTAAGCAATTGACGAATTATGGATGGGTTTGAGAATGATGATACATATGGATTTGCCTTTTCTTTTGAAGGTAATATGGATGGTAAAACTTATGTGCACTTGTGTTAATCTCAGAACCCCTGACCTCTACGACTAAGAAAAAATCCCAAAAAAGCCTACAATCCTTTATTGTCAATACATTAGGAATAATTACATTGAAGAATTAAAGATTTCATTACGGAATTTAAAATGATACCAAAATGGAGGAAAAC
>JBBRCW010000078.1:0-21158 GCA_038204535.1 Chitinophagales bacterium
TATCTACCCAGGTGCCCTTAAACGCTGTGTACCTTACTGACAGAGCTGCCCGAAAAGTGAAAGTGGGTAAACGAACTATTTTGTTTAAAAAAGCAAGTCCTAAAAATTTGGCTGCTGTTGGTACTATCAGTGGTTTAGCCATACAGGCACTCAAAGCCATAGGCGAAGGAAAAGTGTCAACAGAAGAAGAGCAACAACTATTGAAACTACTTACCAAAGAGAATAAAGAAGCCTTGAAACAGGATATTGCCTTAGCACCGGAATGGATCAAAATAATTATGAAAAAAGCCTTGACAGAATAGGTATGAATTCAAAAGTAATAAACCAATGGCATCAACTAAGTGTAACTGATAGGCAAGCTATTTTTAATGAAGTAGCAGCTCAAATAAATTTACCATCAACCGCTGTAGAAAAAGATTGGTGGATGGTTCGTACACTCGAGTTGGTTTTCTCCTCATCCATTGCACCACATACTGTTTTTAAAGGGGGCACTTCATTAAGAAAGGCATGGGGGCTGATAGACCGTTTTTCGGAAGATATTGATTTGGCATTGGACAGAAAGTTTTTGGGGATTGAAAAAGCAAGTAGCGAAATGACGGGTTCGCAAGTTTCCAAATTGCGAAGGCTTTCTGTAAAGTTTATTACAGAACAATATTTTTCAGAGTTACAGGTGGCATTTGCAGCAGCCGGTTTTACAGATGTTGTAATAGCATTGAAGGAAATTAAAATCCGGACGATGATCCTATAACCATTGAAATTTATTATCCATCGGTTACTGCAAATAAGCCTTGCGCAGGAGTTTGCGCATCAAAAAATTCGCGTCAATAGTATTGGTCCCGGCGCCGTCAAAACTACTATCAACCGTAGCGCCTGGCATACACCAGAAGCTGAGCAGAAGCTGCTGGAACTGATCCCTTACAAACGTATAGGTGTGGTAGAAGACATAGGCAATGCAGCGGTATGGCTTGCCAGCGATGATAGTGATTATGTAAATGGAACAACATTGTTTGTAGATGGCGGTATGACTTTATATCCTGGCTTTACTACAAACGGGTGATGATATTGTTGCTGGTCAGCGACCAGCAACGGCAAGAAGCGACCAGCAACAGCATTCTTTATTAATGATAGGCCCGATGCCATGTAAATCAAATTTTAAACAGAGTTCCGTTAAAAATCGGAACCCATGTCGTAGCCATTAAAAACCAACATCGGCTGCAGCAACGGCAAGAAGCGACCAGCAAAGGCAATCTTTATTAATGATAGGCCCGATCCTATGAAAAACAAATTTTAAACGGAGTTCCGAAAGGAATCGGAACCTATGTCGTCTCCATGAAAAGCCAATGTCGGCTGTCTAAAGAATATTTTAGAAATTAACCCTGCGGAAAAAGGTAAATTTAATGAGTGAAAAAATGCTTGTACTATGAATGCTGAAGAGAAAAGACTCCAGGACGTCTCCTGGAAAAAATGGGGCCCCTACTTAAGCGAGCGCCAGTGGGGAACAGTTCGTGAAGATTATAGCGAACATGGCGAGGCGTGGGATTATTTTCCGCACGATCATGCACGCAGCCGCGTGTACCGCTGGGGCGAAGATGGCATTGCTGGTATCAGTGATGATATGCAGCGCATCTGTTTTTCGGTGGCCTTGTGGAATGGAAAGGACCCGATTTTAAAGGAGCGTCTCTTTGGCCTGACGGGCAACGAGGGCAATCATGGCGAAGATGTAAAAGAGCTGTATTACTATCTTGATAATACGCCCACGCACTCGTACATGAAGCATTTGTACAAATACCCGCAAGCGGAGTTTCCTTATGCTGATTTGGCACATACCAATCCCAACCGCAGCAAGAACGAACAGGAATATGAGCTGCTGGATACGGGTATCTTCAATGAGAACAAATACTTTGATGTTTTTACCGAGTATGCAAAGAATGATACGGAAGACCTGCTCATTCGTATAACGGTTCACAACCGTGGTAATGATGCGGCCGGTTTAACTGTGCTGCCAACCCTTTGGATGCGCAATCTGTGGAGCTTTGGACTGATGCGTGAAAAGCCGCTGATCTATCTAAAAGATCCGGGTGAAAATTTTGGTCATGCCAAAGCGGAACACTACCGGATGGGCGAATATCATTTGTATTTTGAAAATGCGGAACGTACTTTGTTTACTGAAAACGAAACCAATACGGAACGACTCTATAACCAGCCCAACAAAACTCCTTTTGTTAAAGACAGCTTTCACCATGCTGTTATCAACAATGATTATAGTTTGCTGGATGGCAAAAAAGAAGGCACCAAGTTTGCCCCGTTATACAAACATTCTATACCCGGTAATTCATCTGTCACCATTCGCTTGCGATTAAGCAAACATCACCTGGAAACAAATCCCTTTGATGCATCATATGATGCCATTTTTAAAGATCGCATTAAAGAAGCCGATGAATTTTATAACAACATTTCATACACCAAAGATGAAGACTTACGCAACATTCAGCGGCAGGCCTTTGCCGGCATGTTATGGAGCAAACAGTACTTTAACATTGACATACCACGTTGGCTGAATGGTGATGAAGGACAACCTTCACCGCCCGAAGCCAGAAAGTGGGGCAGAAATCACAACTGGCCTACGTTGAATAATGAAGACATCATTTCGATGCCCGATAAATGGGAGTATCCGTGGTATGCCGCGTGGGACCTGGCGTTTCATTGCGTGCCGATAGGTATGGTAGATCTTCCATTTGCCAAGAACCAGCTGATCCTGTTTTTACGCGAATGGTACATGCATCCCAATGGTCAGTTGCCGGCTTATGAATGGGCCTTTGGCGATGTGAATCCGCCTGTGCATGCCTGGAGCTGTCTTCAGGTTTATAAAAACGAAAAGAACAGGACCGGAAAAGGAGACATAAAATTTTTAAAGAGAGTATTTCACAAACTGCTTCTCAACTTTAATTGGTGGGTCAACAGAAAAGACCACAAAGGAAATAACGTATTTGAAGGTGGTTTTCTTGGCCTGGATAATATTGGCGTATTTGACCGGAGCAGTGCTATACCCGGAGGCGGCATTTTAGAGCAGGCCGATGGCACAAGCTGGATGGCGATGTACTGCCTGAACATGCTGGAGATGGCTATTGAGATAGCACAAACCGATGAAACCTATGAAGATGTAACCACCAAATTCTTTGAGCATTTTGTTTACATCGCCGAATCCATCAACCGTATTGGCGAAAACTGGACCGGAAGCTGGGATGATGTAGAGGGGTTTTTCTACGATGTGTTATCCATGCCCGATGGACGATACATACCGGTTAAAGTCCGCAGCCTGGTGGGTTTAAGCACATTGTTCGCAGTATTGGTATTAAAGAAGGATATGTTTGAAAAACTGCCCGATTTTCATACCCGTCTGAAATGGTTTCAGAAATACAGGAAGAAAAACCAGCAATACCTGGTGATAGAAGAGCTGAATGATCATGATGATATACTGCTGTCATTGGTTCCACAATCAAGATTGCAAAAATTGCTCAGGGCGCTGCTGGATGAAAAAGAGTTTTTATCGCGGGGCGGTATCCGTTCTATTTCCAAAATTCATGAGCAGGGATACAATGTAAATATTGACGGGCAAAACTTTGGGTTGAATTACCAGCCAGCCGAGGGAAACACTTCGTTGTTTGGCGGTAATAGCAACTGGCGTGGCCCCGTGTGGATGCCGATGAATTACCTGCTGGTGCAGGCTTTGCAAACACTGGGCGATTATTACAAGAATGATTTTGGCGTTGAACTACCCACAGGATCGGGCAACAACGTAAACCTTACAAGTGTTTCGAATGATCTTGCCCGCCGCCTGGTTTCCATTTTTCAACAAGATGGCAATGGCGCACGGCCTGCCAATGCAGACCACCCCGTGTACCAGCACAATGCTCATTTCAAGGACCTGATTTTGTTCTATGAATATTTTCATGGCGATACAGCAAGAGGGGTTGGCGCATCTCATCAGACAGGCTGGACGGGCGTTGTGGCGGAATTGATCAACAAGATAAGTGCGAACATAAAAGAAGAACCAAAAGTTTTGGTCACTAGCAATCATACCTAAGTTCAACTTCGTTATTTCCGTTAGTACTAACTGCTTTTGTCGGCTGTTGGTTTTCGGGCCCGGGAGTTTGTAAGAAATAATTTTATTCATCAAAAATAATTGTCGCAGAAAAGTTGAGGAACTGGCTGTGCTGGCCAGGCCATAACGTTTGCTTTTGCATTTTTACCTTTTCGTTTTTGCGGCGCCAAATTGAAACCATATGAAACTTTCTAAAAACAAAAATGTCTTCCACGACTTCAATAAGGCCGCACAACACGAATGGATCGAAACAAATGGCCTCGGCGGTTGGGCCAGTTCAACCATTACCGGTTGCAATACCCGGCGCTATCATGGTTTGCTGGTTGCTGGCACTAACCCGCCTGCAGAGCGCATGAACCTCGTTTCTAAAATGGATGAAACCATTGCAATCAATAACCAGCGGTTTGAACTGGGTACAAACAATTACGGCGAAGTGATACATCCGAAAGGGTATGGTTTCACAATCGAATTTACCAAAGACTTGTTTCCGGTGTTTACTTACCAGGCTGGCGGCGTTCTGCTGCAAAAAACAATAGCAATGGTTCATGGTAAAAATACAACCCTGGTTGTGTATGATGTTATGGAAGCGCCTCAGCCGTTTGTTATGGAGTTGCTTCCATTACTAAGTGTAAGAGATTATCATTCTATGATGCGTGCCAACGATAGCATCCGGTCATCAGTCTCTTTTGGTAACGATACATTTAAGTCAAGAGCGTATGAGGGCACACCGGAAATCTTTATCAAAGTGCCTGGCGGTCATTATCATCATAACCCTAACTGGTATTACAATTTTAATTATGCAGTAGAGCAATACCGCGGCATGGAATATATTGAAGACCTTTTTTCGCCCGGTACTTTTTCGGTTGAGTTAAAGCAGGGGGATAAACTTGGAGTTATTATTTCAACGGATGATACGGTAAGCCTTGACGCAAATGCTTTGCTTACTGATGAAACGCTACGCAGGCAATTGCTTCTGCAAAATCAACCCGACGATGAAACTATACATCAATTAGTTTTAGCGGCAGATCAATTTATTGTTAAACGCGATGAGGATCTAAAAACCGTCATCGCCGGTTACCATTGGTTTACCGACTGGGGCCGCGATACGATGATTTCGTTGCCGGGCCTTTGTTTAGCAACGGGCAGGTATGATGATGCAAAAAAGATATTAGCAGCCTTTGCAAAAAGTGTGAGTATGGGTATGCTGCCAAATCGTTTTCAGGATAATGGAGAGGCTCCTGAATATAATAATGTAGACGGAACGTTATGGTATTTTATTGCGGTTTATAAATACCTGCAGGCATCCGGCAATTCGGGCTTTGTTCTGCAGGAAATTCTGCCGGTGTTAAAAGATATTATACACTGGCATCGTGTGGGCACCCGTTTTCATATTCACGATACGGATGATGGACTGCTTTACTCCGGCGAAGCTGGTGTGCAATTAACATGGATGGATGCCAAAATAGGCGATTGGGTGGTTACACCCCGTACAGGTAAAGCAGTAGAGGTAAATGCCCTCTGGTATAATGCCATAAAAATTTATGCGAAGCTGCTGCAAAAAAACAATGAAACAGCCCTGGCGAAGGAAATGGAAGAGAAGGCCACCCATACCAAACAAAGCTTCAATCAGCAATTCTGGAACAATACCGCCGGGTATTTATACGATGTGATTGATGGTGATAATAAGGATGATACTTTAAGGCCCAATCAGCTTTTTGCAATCAGTCTTCCGTTTAACCTGATGGAAGACCGTAAAGCCATTGGAATTTTTAATGCGGTAAAAGAAAAATTATATACTCCTGTTGGTTTGAGAAGCCTGCCTGCCGATCATCCGGGCTATGTGGGTATTTATGGCGGCGATGTTATGCACAGGGATTCTTCGTATCACCAGGGCACCGTTTGGAGCTGGTTGCTGGGCCCATATATTGATGCTATAATGTTGTTGCCAAAATACACAGGATTAAATGGTTTAAAAAACCGGGAACATGCTTTGAAAGTGATTGAAAATTTTAAGTATCATTTAAACGAGGGTTGTATTGGCAGTGTTTCAGAAATATTTGATGGAGATGCCCCGCATACACCCAGGGGTTGTATTGCCCAGGCGTGGGGCGTAGCCGAAGTGCTGAGGGTTATAAAAGAATATAGTCTTCATGCGATGGTATCGGTTCCCGTTTATTCAAAATTAGTGAGAGCGTATGATGCATTTGCTTTTGCTTAAAATGCATCACTTAAAAAATATGCAGCAGGCAATAGGAGGGATGGTGAAAAATGACGGGACACATATCCCGTCATTTTTGTGTACTAAAAAGCTGAAATCAGGCAGAATGCAATAATTAAAGTATGGAACGAAGCCAGGGACTGCAGTCGGTCTGAGACGGTATTAAAAAATGCAAATATTCCACTATGGCAATAGCAATGCGCCATCTGCCTGAAGAAAGACGGGTTGAAATCGGGAGGAAAAAGCGGAGTTGATTTTCGCAGGCAATCGTAGCCGGAATATCAAATCTCAATAAGAGGGCACACTAAAGATCAAAGGATGCATTTCGGGTTACCCGGAAACAATCCAATACACCCACATAGCAAAGCTTAGCGAAAGCGCCACCCATGGGTTGATAAAAGCAATGCCGAAGATGATGGTATTGCAGAGGAGGCCGATGTTTTCGTTACGTGTGGTCTGTTTGATTTGCGTTGCGGTTATATCATCCACCAACAATTCCTTTTTTCCATTGGCTGCAAACCATAGCAGCCTGAAGGCAAGGCTGATTAGTACAAAATAGCCGGTGTAAAAGATGACTGCGGTTTGTAGGGCATCGGTTAATAAAAACAAGCCAGGTGTTTTGGCAGGGAAGAGGACCAATGCCACCAGCATCAGTAACAAACCGTTTGTGATCATAATAGCGTTGTCGGTTTGTTTGAACTTTTTAAACAGGCCATGATGCCCAACCCAGGCCAGCAGCACATTTACAAAGCTGATAACATAGGCCAGGCATATCGGCCATTTTAAGATCAATGCATGTTTCAACCCGGCATTGTTTACCTGGCCATGAAGCTCCACGCCAATCTCAATAGACAAGAGCGTTACTGCTATGCAGAACACCCCGTCGCTAAAGGTTTCTATGCGTAAGGTTTCTTTTTGAAGTTGTGAAGAGGGGATGTTACCTGCATGCATGGCTATTATTTTAATGGAATGATTATTTTGGTCTGGTTTCGAGTGATGTCTGCAGTTACATTATCCTACTTTTCAAGCGCCATATAGTTGCTGCATGCTGAAGTGAACGACGCGAATTCAATGGTTCACTCCCCGACGGTGCAGGCACAGCGATGTTCAATTACAGAACCAATGCCGGAACCATATATCTCATCATCCTTCATTACTCTTTATCCATTATCGTCGGCCAGTTCGTATCTGCCTTTTCAATTCTGGCCTGCTGGTTTTTATTCCACGCTTCTTTGGTTTTGAGATTGTAGTTTAAATACAGTTTGCCTTCAACAATGGTAAATGCCTGGGGATCGGTTGGTGCTTTGTAGCCCTCGGACAATCCATAAGCGCAGTAGCCGCAGTATTGGGGGGCGGTCAGGCGACCACCAACGGCAAGAGGCGACCAACAACTGCAAGGATTGGCGGTCAGGCGACCGCTAACGGCAAGAGGCGACCGCCAACGGCAAGAGGCGACCACCAACGGTAAGAGGCGACTACCAACTGCAAAAGGCGACCAACAACTGCAAGGATTGGCGGTCAGGCGACCGCCAACGGCAAGAGGCGACTGCCAACGGCAACGTTGCCATAGTTGGTCGCCTGACCAACTAAAACTTGCTCGAAACTGAAACGATTTAGTTAGACTGGCCGCTATTGCTATCATACCAACGGCGAAGTCGTCATAGTGAGACCGCACAAAAAAAGGTGGCTAAAAAATAGGGCTGTAAAAAGGCGGGCAGAATATTTTAAAAGGTCAGCAGCACGACAAACAACGGGTTTAATTTAATTGTTACTTTGTATTAGAAACAATGACCGGCGATTGGCAGCGACGGGCACCTGATTTTTTCATTGTCAAAAAAGTAAAATTATGTTTCAGTTATCCATTATAGTATTCTTTACGCTGGTTGGCGTTTATCTGGTTGCTGGTTTATTATTTTCCATTGCGTTTCTGGTAAAGGGATTACAGAAAATTGACGAAGTCGCACATGCCGGCAGCTTAGGTTTCCGGATCATCATTTTTCCCGGATGCGTTGTTTTCTGGCCGGTGTTAATGAGGCTTTGGATGAACGCGGCAAAAGAGGGTGGTAAATAAATTACGTTCTTGCAAACAAGTATCTGCCCTTTTGCCGGGTGCCGGTAAATTACATTCATAGAGGCAATTAAATACAAGGGAATGCCGCAAAGAAAACACACTGGAAAACAAATGTTGCATATTGGAGAAACCCCGCATTTAGTTATGCAAACTTCGGTTACACCTTTAGGATGCCAAAGGTGCATATGATGAAGTGTTCCGCCGCTACGGACACTGATGCCTTACTAATAAAGCGACATTTATCAATCATAAATAACTAAAACCCTAAATGCAACATTTATGATAAAGCCATTAAGAAAACGTCACTTGCAGATATGGAGCCTGTTCCTGGTTCTTCTTCCGTTTATTATTGTTTTTGGTACCAGGGCCGTTCCAAAACCTGCGACTGGCATTTTACTTCAGCAATCATCAAACAAATGGTTGCCGCTTATTCTGCAATCGGCAGATAAGGTTCCCTATACGATACACCTGCGGAGCAGTATTGATACGTCTGTTTTGCAACTGCAATGGATAAGCAAAACGGCACTGACATCACCGTCGGCGCTTATCTACCAGGGGTATCCCGGCCAGCCCGGCGGCCAGCTGCTGGGCAGGATTGAAGCAATGGGTAGCTATCAGTTTCCCGTAAAGACAGATGGCGCGGGACCTTTAACCTTTGTGTTGTATGATCTTATCCGCAAACAAAATATTGACACCATAAAATTTGACAAATGAGCGCCTCTTACGTTGCAGTCGGCTGGAACCGGCAGAAGAAAATTTATGACAGCTTTATTGTTATTGGGTGTGTGCTGTACCTTGGTATTTTTATTTCGTTCAATCTTATTTATAACCCGCAGATAACTGCCGAAACGTTAATGATACGGTCCACTTCTACACTGGCTGTATTGCTTTTACACATCATACTTAGCATAGGCCCTTTGTGCCGCCTTAATAAAAAATTTCTGCCGCTGCTGTACAACCGCCGCCACCTGGGGGTAACCATGTTTTTTATAGCGGCGGTACATAGCATTTTTAGTATCATCCAGTTTCACTCGCTGGGCAATGTAAGCCCGCTGGTGTCGGTATTCACTTCAAACACCAACTACCAGTCGTGGGCTGCATTTCCCTTTCAGGCGTTTGGCTTTATAGCTTTGATCATTTTCTTATTGATGGCCATTACCAGTCACGATTTTTGGCTGCACAACCTGTCACCAAAAGTTTGGAAAACGCTTCACATGTTTGTGTACCTGGCATACCTTCTAATTGTGATGCACGTTATGCTGGGCGTCATCCAATACGAGACCAGCCCCGTATTTGTTATTTTAATCGCGGTGGGCTCAGCCACGCTTGTTATGCTGCACTTATTAGCCGGTAATAAAGAAGTAAAGGCTGATAACAAGAAGTACGAACTGGTGAAAGGTGGCTTTGTAAAAGTTTGCGAGGTGCAAGATATTATGGAAGACAAGGCCAGGATGTTTTGTATAGATACCGAGCGGATCGCCGTGTTTAAAACGCAGGGAAGACTGTTTACTGTCAACAATGTCTGCAAGCATCAGAACGGCCCGCTGGGCGAGGGGAAAATTCTGGATGGCTGTATCACCTGTCCGTGGCATGGTTACCAGTACCTGCCGCATAATGGCAGTTCGCCGCCGCCTTTTAAAGAGAAGGTAAGCACCTACGATGTGATCATTGACGGCAGTGCGGTTTGGGTAAATCCAAAGCCGTATGCCGAGGGCACGGAAAGGCCGGGCGCTGTCATTCACTATGCCGGTGAAACAAAGCAGCAGACGGAAATGGCCGCTGTCTAAACTCATTTTCTTACGACAAAAAATAATGAAGCTATGTGCGCACAGGCGGCAAAAAACGAAGATGAATTTTATATAGGCTGGATGCCAAAGGCACCCAAGCATACCAAACAATTTTTGCGCAAATACATTGCAGTCATATTGATTGGAGTTGCGCTGTTGGGAATAACGCTGGCGCTTTCGCAAAAGCAATTTGCTACCAGCAATTTTGAATATGGAACACTTACCCAGGTAAAGGGCATTTATTTTAATCACCCCATTCCGATGCTAAAGGTATTTGCGGGTAAAGATGTTTTTGGAGATCTTTCTTATATCAGTATTCCGTTGGTTGGCTATGGCAAACATGGCGCTGACGGGGTAATGGCTGCCCTGGAAAAGGAAAACAATACATCGCTGAACCAAAGAGAAATTACACTCAGCGGCACCCTGCTATACCATGATGGTAAAACCATTTTGCAGGTTGATGGCAACGACAAGCCGTTGAAATATCTGGGCAGCGTGGTCACTTCATCGGAACTGCTGCCCAAAGAAAAAAAGCTGGGACCCATAGAAGTGAAGGGCGAGATCATAGACCCCAAATGTTATTTTGGTGTGATGAAACCCGGCGAAGGCAAGCCCCACCGCGACTGTGCTATCCGCTGCATACTGGGCGGCATTCCACCCATGCTGGCAGTTAAAAACAAGCAAGGTGAGGCCAATTATTATTTGATAGTAGGCCCCAAAGGCGAAAAGATGAATACGCAGGTGCAGGACTATGTGGCCGAGCCGGTAGTACTGCAGGCCGAAGCCTTTCAATACGACGACTGGGTGGTTTTGTATGTGAAGGATAAACAACCTATACGGCGTATTAGCGGGTTGAGCCTGGTACGAAATGAAGCGGATGTTGTCGGGTGTGGGATGCTGGCTTGTAAGAAGTGAGGGTCCTTTTTTATCTGTTAATAGTTTGTATTTAAATCGTCATTTATCCGTATGTCACTTATGCCAGACAGGTGCTGCTGTCCTTAAGAACTAAGGTGACGCGCTGAAGCGTAACACTTCATATAACGTGATGCATTACCACAAACAATCAAAGCGATGGTGCTGAATTTTGAATCTGCACGATTCGCCATTTGTTATTGGCCTTTACCAATACTCCGGTTAGTCGCTGGCCTTGCCAGGTCAGGGGTTTGCCTTCATACTCCAAATTCCAATCCCATTTTTCTGAGAACCACGCTACATTCCACTGGGATCAATAAAGATTTTTTGATCTTTAACAACAATGGTCACGTTGTTAAGAGAGGGCAGCATTTTTTCGAAAGTAGACTTTAAGTCATTCCATCCAATAAAGTATTCGGCAGAATCGGAGCCAATGCAAACAACCTTATCGTCGTGTGCTATGATGGCCGTGAGAAGAGCCGTATAATTCGTTTCCTAAAATTTTTCAAAGTCGTTAATGACAGCTTTTACATTGGCTGTTTAATTGTGGAATTGCTTTTCGCCAGATTCGCGTTGTTGGCAGCCACCTGCCAGGACGAACGAAATAAATGACGGGGATTAAAATCTTTTTCATGTGGTAAAATTTTGTTTGTAAAAGTAGAAACCTCCACGAAGATTTGCAAGCATATATTGATTAAGGGGAGCTTCTTAAACTGGGAGCGATTAGAATGCCTGGCGAATAAAATAGAATGAGTCATACAACCCATCCTCTCTCATATGTTCAACAATGGTTTCCGGGTTCATATACCTTTCCCTCGATGGTTTGCCGGGCAACGGATCCTGGGCGCCATGCCATTCTTTTATATGCAGGGCCTTTCTTACGAAAAGGCTCCAGCTCAGAAGCTGAAAACCCAGGCCGTGGCTAATGCAGGAACTGTCGGTTCTGTATTCAAACCGGTCGAGGAATTTTGAGGATACATGCATGATACCGGTATATAGTAACCGGAAAGTATTTTTAGAGGAGAAGTAAACTATGTGGCTTAGTTCGTGGCCGATAACGCCCACCTGCGCATTAAACGGTAGCCGGTCAAAAAGGATAGGAGACAAGGTGGAGATGGAGCTGTCACTGATAATTACCAGGTAAGATCGTTCTCCCGGACTTTTGAAAATACTGGTATAAGCTGGCCGGGTAGATAAAGGCGTATGGGCCTTTTTAATGATAAATTCTATTGGGGTGGTTTTAAGTTCAGGAAAAAAGGAGAGGGCCAATAATATCTGCTTTTGAAACCGGGTGGGTATATGCTTCTGTTGTCCGAAAGCTTGTTGAAGGCTATCCAATCGTGCGGCCATGAACGTGGTGTCGAAACGCATTTGTGGAATCTGTGCCCGGAGAGTGAATGCATGCAGGCACAGCAGGATTGTGAAAGCCAGTGAAGGAATGATCGCGAAATGATTTCGTGTAATTAATTGAGTTGCCATAATTTGCTGTAGGCTTTGCGGGTCTGCATAATCAAAGCGATCTCATTTAATATATCATGCGCCACCTCGGTTTTTGGTTTTAACGGAAATTCTATTTCCTGCCTGTCGCGTTTAATAATGGTGATCTTATTGGTATCGTAGCCAAAAGTCGCTTGCTGGTCGTTCATCAAATTAAGCACGATCATGTCAAAATTCTTTGTGGCCAGTTTGCCAACGGCATGCTCTATTTCGTCGTTGGTTTCGAGCGCAAAACCCACCGCTATCTGCTGCGGCTTTTTAACGGCTCCCAATTCCCGGGCAATGTCAATATTCTTAACCATCCGGATGGTAAACTCGTCGCCCTGCTTTTTTATCTTTTGCTGAGCCACATTAGCCGGCCTGTAATCGGCCACGGCAGCAGCAAACACAATTATATCGGCCTGCCCGAAAAACCGGCAGCAGCCCATATACATTTCAAAAGCCGTTTTCACTTTTACCACCTGCAGTCTGGTATGCTGTAAATTCAAACACGTTGGACCGGAAATTAAAAACACATTGGCGCCCTGGTGCAAAAAAGCTTCTGCAAGGGCATAACCCATTTTGCCCGATGAATGATTGCTGATATACCGTACAGGATCTATTGCTTCCTGGGTTGGACCTGCTGTAATCAGCACGTTTTTGTGTGCGAAAGTTTGCGCCATAGTACAAATTAATGTGCAGTTTCCGGTACTCCAACAAAACGAAGATGATTCCTGGTACGGCACCAAAGGCAATATTGTAATCACCTTCTGCAAAGGTTTGGTGGGGGTGGGTGTGGACAGGCCGGTATGGAAAGCTATCCTCAACCTTAAATCCGGAGAAACCTACGAACACACCATTGCCAAAAGCGAACGCTACTACGGCAAAAAAATAGCCTACCATGCTTCTTTCGATTAATGCGATCGTGTGGAGGATGATAAAGTGACGTGGGCGCAATTTAGAAAACAGTTTGCAATGGGCAGTTAGGAGTTTGTAGTAGGCAGTTTGCCGGTTATGGGGAACTACAAACCGTAAACTTTGTCCCAAATATTGGCAATAATTGGGACATATATTGAATACTCTTGTCGCAAATTTTGTAACAATTTGCGATAACGAAGAAGCAGAAAGCTGGCTTTATACACTGCCAAACAAAGGTTTAAGATACCTGTGGAAGCCAGGGGGGTTAGAGAAATGACAATTTTTTATCATGGGAGAAAAAAAATATATAAAGCATTATGTTTGTCCCAAATATTTACTATAATTGGGACAAAAAGTACTGATAAATGGCTTTCAATAGTTGTTGTTCTTCTTCTGTTGACACTTTTCCTTCGCCAATGGCTTTGAGTACCTGTAACTTTGTAGAAGCATAGAACATAAAAAATGCACCTGAAAAACCTATGTGAAACCTATCTTCACTAATGTGGCTATGTAGTAAACAAACGCCAATAAAAAACTACGCATTGTTATATACCTTCAACACCGTCTCACGCAGCACAGAACCTTTCTCCGAACAAACAAACTCCAGTATTTCCGCTAGTTGTTCTGCCTTTACCCAATTGGCAGGATCTGCATCCGGCATACTCTGCCGGTTCGGCGCCGTATCGATCGTGCTCGGAATGACCACCGTTGCGGTCACGTTTTTATCTTTCGCTTCATCATTAATAAATTCTGCCAGCTTAAACAACAGCGACTTGGCCAATGCATATGCGACCATCTTTTTTCCCTCCTGGCTTTTGATTGCCGGCCTCGAACCGATAAATACCAGCCGGCCTTCATTGTTGCTTTCCATGTGCTGCAGCAGCGGACGCGTAACATGGTACGCGGTTGAAAAGTTTAATGCAATCTGCTTTTCAATATCGGCAGATGCGGTGTCTGCAATGTGGCCCGCAGCATAGCCGCCCACCAGCATCAGTGCGCCATGCACCTGGCCGTGTTCGGCTATTACGGAAGAAATAAATTTTTCTGTTTCTGCTTCGTTAGTCAGGTTTACGGCATGCACGTGCAGTTTATCGTGGGCAGGCAGATCGCTCTTTGCAGCTTCGTTTATCACCGTTGCGATCACACCGTATCCTTTATTTAAAAACTTCTGCGTAACCGCCGAACCTAAATTTCCATTGGCGCCGGTGATGATTATATTTTTCATGTTCATGATTTCTTTGTTTCAAACATATCAAAGTAATAAAAGCAATGTCATTAACTTAAGCAGTGGAATTCATTAAAAACGAGCCGTCATGCTGAATTTATTTCAGCATCCCCTGTATCTTACCTGATACTTTTCAAGAGATCGTGAAACACGTTCAGGATGACGAATGTTCTAAGTTAATGACATTCGTAATAACATCAAAAGAACAACGAAGGTTAATGGGAGAATGTCGGGTGGATTACAGTTTGAAGCAAAATCTCAGGGTAACAGAAGATTTGACAGATAGACGGTGTGCGCCATTTAGTGACCGGTTTTTAAGTTTGCCAGGATTTTAATCCCAACGTAAAAGTTTTATTGAAAAAGTTTAAGTTGAAACCACTGATGCCCACATAACTGCTACGGATGTTCGGCTCAATGTGCCGGAAAAATTTATCCGCGCTAACAAAAGCCTGGCCCTTTTTTGATAAGAAGGGGAAGGAGGCAAGATCCCAAAAGCAAAGCGTTTGGTTTGTGAGTGTTTCCCTGGGCACACCGACTTTAAAGAAAAGTATTCCGAAAGCGAAGGCGTGCCGAAAGGGGAAAGCACCGACTGCTGCAAACGCTGCAAATTGCGCATTGGGTACTTTGTGTTCATCCATCCCCAATCTACAATGACGAACGCACATATACATGGAAAGGGTTTTTTACCTGAATACATTGTGGGTTTAAAATAAGTTCAACTGTTGTCTTTCCCATCCTTTCAAAATCGGTGCTCACGACGGTGATGTCCAACAAATCTTTCAACGGTGTTTCGTTAAACGACAGTACGCCGACATCTTTCCCCATCTCAAATTCAGACGCCCTGATTTGTTTTATAAGTGTTACAAGGTCATCGTCCTCAATAACAATGTAGGCCTGCTTATCCGCCAATTTAATTTGCGAACCTTTTGAAATAATTTTAAATTTTTTGTTATTCCCCTTACAAAAGTGTTTTATGCCGTCAATAATTTCTTTAGGGTGATGACTTAATTCCGGATAAAAAAGGATAACCGTTTTATACCGCTCAAGCCTTTCTTTTAAAGAGGTCAGCGCCGTAAAGATGTCTTCATAAAAATTCTGAAACACCCCCTTCACATCTGGCAGTTCGTCAATGTTCTTATCTAAGAGAACCAATTGGTGTTTTGGTATAGATGCAATCGCGTTCAGGCACACTGCTTTTGAAAACGAAGCTTCAAAGTGCGGCATGATAACGTAGTAATTATATTTTCCCAGGCTGCTTTCAATAATGTCTTTGAGCAGCGACGGATTGTAATGATGAATTTTAAAATCTACTGTAACGCCATCGCCTAATGCTTCAAAAAAACTATTAAAGATTACCTTCTTAAAAGAGCTGAGTTTATTAAATACCAGCAATACCTTAAGCTCTTGTTGTTTTGGCTTTCCGCTTACAAAGCAGCCTATGGACTGCACAGAAGTTATCCAGCCCTCTTGCCTCAACACGCGGTATGCGCGTTCAGTTGTATCGCGGGCAACGGAATATTGCTTGCTGAAAACATTTATGGATGGTAACATTGTACCCTTGTCAAGCACACCGTTTTCTATCTGTTGCCTGATACCTGCTGCTATTTGCAGATACAATGGTTCTTTGCTTTAGTGTTTGAGGATTAATTCGTTCATCGTTAATAGTCAATATTAATTTTAAAAGGGGCAAAACAGCATTATAAAATCGTGTAAGATAGTTAAGCCAGCGCTCTGCATTTTTAAAATTTCCGCTCTTGCACCATCCGCCGCTCAATAAATAGTTAGACGTTTTTCGCTTTTTCATTTAAATAATAGCAAACTGGTATAAATATCCT
Source organism: Chitinophagales bacterium (assembly GCA_038204535.1). Classification (GTDB taxonomy): domain Bacteria; phylum Bacteroidota; class Bacteroidia; order Chitinophagales; family Chitinophagaceae; genus Segetibacter. Next base: position 16,545 of record JBBRCW010000078.1, read on the forward strand.
TTGCTGTCTGCAGGCAAGGTGCGGACAGCGTGGCAGAATGCCCAATAATTTTTTTTTTGAAACTTTTCAATACCAAACAAACTATGCAGATTTTTTAGTTAAAATGTATTGACAATAAGTTTTACACTATTCCTTCCCGGATTAAGTCTTATGTTTCCAAAGGCAAGATTTACTGTTTCGCCATTTAATACAACGGTATCATTTGGAGAATAGTTAAGTATTAATTCTGCAGACATATTCGCTGGAATTTCAAAGGTGTATTCCTGACTATTAGGGCCCTTTCTAATGTAGCTTGCACAAACTTCTCCATTTAAAAAAGGGACTTTTATTTCGCTTTTAGTAAGGGTGCCTAATTGTGGTTTAATTTGGATAATGCCGCCACCGGGTGTTTTTGGTTGAATGCCCCACATTAAACGGGGGATGGCGTTTGCCGGCACTGCTCCCCAGACATGATTTAAATCAGTATTGGGTTTATATTTAATGTCCCAGGCTTCCATGGTGATGGTAGAGCCGGCTCTAATCATATTATACCAGCTTCTATCGCCCTTAGAAGTCATCAACTGCAATGCGTAATCTTCTTCGTTAGCATTGTAAAGAGCTTCCATAAGATATTGTGACCCATAAACACTACAAGCCATCCCTCTCGATTTTATGAAATCTGAAACCGGTTTGATATTTTCTTGCGGCACTAAATTAAACGCCAGTGCAAACATATTGGCATGTATGCTGGAATGGCCGGTACCAATTCCATCGGTATAAAGTTTGGTCTGCTTACTCAGCATTTTGCTATTCAGGGCCAATTTAGCCTTTAAGGCTTTGATTTTAAACTCGTTTTCTTCTTCGGGTTTATGTAAAATTTTGGCAAAGCGCGCCAAAATTTCCATGTTTTTAATATACATGGCATTGATTACGGTATTGTAGGGCATAAAAACAAAACCATCGCGTTCGCCTTCTTCTGTAGCCAGTTCCCAATTGGTGTCTTTTTGAGCCGGTGGCCAATCTATAATATCTTTTAAAACAGTGGTGCTGTCTTTGAAGCCTAACTTTCGCATAAAATCTTTGGTCAGTTTTGGCGATTTGGTACTTATCAAACCATCATCATTAGCTAGCTCCATTAGGGTTTTGTACTTAAGCGGCTCGTAATATTTTTCTATTAATTTAGTGCTTCCACTATACAAATAATCTTGCTCAAACATTAAAGCCACATGCAATTGCCACTCGGTAGGCCAGGTAGGATATTGCATAAAGTATTCTATGGTATTTTTTGCAATGGTGTATTCCCTATCGGTTGCGTAATGCCCCAATTGATTAATGTAAGCATCGGCTTCATAAGGAATGCGTTCTCTATCGCCGTCTACATACAAACCTGTGAAAGACGTTGCTTTTATAGAATATTTACACAAGTCCCATATTTGATTTAATACCTCGTCTGAACTACGAAAGCTACTGGACGAATCATTAAAATAAGTATGGTACGCTAACTGGGTAAGATGATCACTGTTTATCTCCTGATTATTACCTTCCACTTCTACATAACGGAAAGGCATTAATACAGGAAACGATTTTGGCATTTGTGCTGCCTCAGGTTTTGTATTTCGCTTATCTTTTTTCAGGCTGATTTGGTAAACACTTTGTGATGGATGTACAGGTAATTTTACCTCTTGCGAACGAATGCTGCTTTTGCCAGGTTTCATATTTATTGACCCGTCTTTATTTAACTGCTCTCCTAAACGGATGCTTAATGTTTCCGGTTTATCGGTTTTATAAATCAGTTGAAGTGTAGCAAAAGCATCTTTTCCAAAATCTGCAAAGCAGGTGTTTTTAAGCTTTTTAAATTGGGCTGGTTTTATGCTATCTATCTGATAAATACCGGGGTCGTTGTAAGTATTTTTATCAGTCGCTATTCTAAACAATTGTGGTTTGGAATAATCAGAATTTCGATTGCTGAAATCCCAAATTCTTACTTTCCAGTAATAAGCAGCACCTGCTTTTAATGCCTTTCCGTTGTAAAATACATTGGCCGATTGTTTTCCACGAACTTGTTTAGAATCCCATAAATCACCTTCATTTAAGTCTGATTTTTCTTTGGTGCCCGACACCAAAATTTGATATGCCACTTGATTTCTGGCTTTATTAGGAACTATCCAGCTAAAAACTGGTTTGTCATCACGTATAATAGCCTCTTTTGTTGAACGTTCAAAATTTACGGTTAAACCTGATGGCACACCACTGTAGGGGTCTTCGTATTTCTGAATGAGCTGTTCAAGTTTATTTCTAAACGCTATTAATTTTGTTTTGTATTTTGGATTGGAAACCAAATTCTCTGTTTCCATAGAGTCTGTCTTTATATGATAAAGATGCTCTATTGCCTTATCGTTAATGTATCTAAAATATTTCCATTCTGGTGTTCTTACTCCCTCACTCGGTGGTATTTCTGCAAATTCCCATAAATGTTCAACTAAGAAAGTATCTCTTTTTAAATCACCATCTTGCTGAATCAAAGGCTTTAAACTTTCGCCATGCCAGGTTTTGGGTTGCTTTACGCCTGCGTAATCTAAAATGGTGAATGGCACATCTATATTTAATACCATTTCATCTTCATCGTGATGGTTTGGATTTCTTGGATCCATCACTATCAATGGCACCCGTAAAGAATTATCATACATTAACCATTTACCAGCTAACTGTCGCTCTCCCATAAAATAGCCATTATCACCCATTAAAATAATGATGGTATTTTTATCAAGACCTTTTGCTTTTAATCCTGCTCTTATTTTAGCAATCTCCATATCCACTCCGGCAATCATTCTATAATAGCCTTTAACGCTGTGCTGATACTTTTCCGGTGTATCATAACGCCAGGTCCATCTTAAACGGTTAAAGCCGCTTTTAACCGCATCCGGCAGCTCATTAAAATACTTGTCATCAGCTAATTTGGCTGGTGGCATGTTTACATTTTTAAAAAGATAATCGGTTTCTGGCTGCCAAAAATATTGGTCGGGTGCGGGGTCATGGGCATGTGGTGCGCTAAAACTTAATTGCAGGCAAAAAGGTTTGTCTTTAGGTACACTATTTATAAAATCTAAAGCCTGGTGCCCGGTATAGCGGGTTAAATGAACAGTATCTTTTCCAATCGTTTTATAAAAATATCCTCTTCTGTCTTTAAATTTTGTATCCCTGTCATAAGAATCATACGCATCATATAATTTATCCAGATGGTTATATTTCACCCCAAACTTGCCAAAAAAACCAGTAAAATAACCAGCATTTCTCAGTTCAAGGGGATAAGCATGTTGCATATATTCATCTCTGATATCTGCAGTTTGAAAATTGTATTGATGGGTGCGTTCGTATAATCCACAAATGATACTTGCTCTCGAAGCTGCACAGATTGGAGTGGTTACAAAAGCGTTCTTAAAATAAGTGCCTTCTTTGGCCAGCTTGTCCATTTCAGGCGTATAAATAAACTCATTTCCAGCATATCCTAAAGCGTCCCAACGTTGGTCGTCTGTTAAAATAAAGATGATATTGGGCCTTTGATCCTGGGCGTGTGCCGTAGAACTAAGATTAAAAGTAAAAACTACAAAAAAGCAAATATTTAATAAACCGGTTTTTAAAGAAATCATTCGTTATGTTTTACTCAATGTCATTAACGTAGGGTATTCGTCATCCTGAACGTGTTTCACGATCTCCTGTAAAGTATCAGGTAAGATACAGGGGATGCTGAAAATAAATTCAGCATGGCGGCTCGTTTTAAATGAATTCCACAGCTTAAGTTAATGACATTGATGTTTTACTACATGCTTGTTTTATAAAGATATTGTTATCAGCGTAATTTCAACACCTTGCAACCAGCCATTAAAAAAGCGCCTGTTCCATAATTTTGCCAGCTATCTGCATCGGCAGGTTTAGCGTCGAAACAGATGTTTTGTACCCAGCCTACTTTACAGCCTGGCTGTTGGCATTTTTCATTCGCCCTCCAACCTTTTATTGCGGCATTTTTGTATGCTGCTTCATTGAATAATCCATTATTCACTCCCAAGGCAAGCGCAAATGTGAAGAATTCACTGCCACTTACGTCGCCTTGAATAAAAGATTCCGGGGACAGCAAACTCGTTGTCCATAATCCGTCTTCATGCTGAAACCCTTTTATTCTTGCGGACATATACTGAAATAAATTTTCATAAAAAGGACGATTCTTATAATCTTTCGGCATGTTATCCAGTAATAAAGCCAACCCCGCTAAAACCCAGCCATTGCTCCTGGACCAAAATATTTTGGTGCCGTTTTTTTCTTTTAAATCTGTGTCTTGTCCCGTCCACAAAAACCTTTTATCCCGGGCAAAAAGATGCTCTTTTTTATCATACAACAGATTGTAGGCTTGCGTATAATACTTATCCATTTAACTAAGATAAGTTTCATCATTTGTGAGTTTAAAATAAGATGCTATAACCGGAGGGGCCATATGCCCACCAATTGACAAAGATGGTCGTACGGCATGTTTTTATCGGTATCGATGAAGGTGTTTATAATTCGAACATCCTCTGTAGTTCCTCTGCATCCTATATAACCTTATCGGTATTCCACCAGGAAGACTCAATCAATATTTCTTTT
>JBBRCW010000079.1:0-21041 GCA_038204535.1 Chitinophagales bacterium
GTGCCGGTGTTCGGACATAATTTGGGGTCAAGACCATCAACATCAAAGCTAAAAAATACTTTTTCAGGTAATTGCAACACTATTTCATCAACTATACTTTTCCAGGTTTCGCCTTCGTATTGCCTGGTTTTAATATCGGCATCAAAATAAGTAGCTATTCTTTTTGGGTTTTGCTCAATAAACTCGCTTTCTTCCTGGCAATAATCCCGAATGCCCACCTGCACCAATTTTGTTATTTCAGGCACCTCGTTTAATGCGTTGTACATGATAGAGGCATGGCTATATTGAAAGTCTTCGTATCCATTTCGCAGGTCGGCATGTGCATCAATCTGCAAAATGCCAAATTCGCCATATTTTTCGCCAATGGCTTTTAGAAAGCCAAGCGGCGTACTGTGGTCGCCGCCAATTAAACCTACCAGTTTATCGTTTTGCAGCAATTCTTTTGAGTGTTCGTACACCCAGTTATTCATAAAATTGCTGCCCTCGTTTATGTCTTTAAGGCTTTTGCACATAAACTTGTTGCCGTCCACTTCATCGCCTTTCGAAATAAAGTTGATGTACAATTCGGCCTCTTTACGCAGGTAATCGCTTTTTAACAAAAGCTTTCGGTCCACCTCTTTCATAAAAAAGCCTTCTTTCCACCCATCTTTAATATCGGGGTCAAAAAGGTCAACCTGCAGGCTTGCTTTAAAAATGTGTTCAGCCGCCCGGGCTGTGCCGGCACTTGAACTAACTGTTACTTCCCAGGGTACGGGCAGTAAAACAACCCGGGATTCTTCTTCGGTAAAAGGAAGGCCAAATATGTTATTGTTAGGATTTGCTGCCATATTAGGGTCAAAATTCGATAGATCTGTCATATTGTAAATTAAAAGCGTTGCAAGTTAATCCATTTGCAATTTTATGTACGCTCATTTTGACGATTTGGTCGGGAGCTGCCTTGAATCTTAACATTCTTACCCTTGATTTAACTGTTCATAGCTGTATCCGGCTAATTTGGCGATGGCCAGTCTTCAATAGCAGTCAATACTTGATTCCAATTTTGGATCGATTTGTCGATTAAATATCCTTTAAAATGAAATGGGCGGCGTTAAAGCAGGATGCCTCGGAAAAGATTTAATCGCCAGATTATATTTCAATTCATCCTCCTAAAATAATGAAGCCCGAAATTGTTTTCTTCAATTTTCTTATACCATGCAATAAACCTGCATGAAGAGGGCAGTTATTTTTTAGTATAATTGCATCGCAATAAAAGAACATGGCCAATAAATTATATAGCTTATACGCCAATGGCGATGTTTACCATCCAACTGTAAGCGATCATTTAGTGATGGAGACAGGCGCCGGGTATATAGCCTGTGTGGTAAAAAACCGGGCGGACGTTATACAGGCTATAGAATGGTTTAACTACGAACCGGGCGAAGCGGAAGTTCCGGCAGATTTGATGAAAGAAATTACTGAAGATTCAAAAATACTTGACCATGCATTTTCATCAACAAAACTTTTTATAAATAACGATACATATGTATTGGTGCCGGCGGGCTTGTTTCAGCACCAGTTGCTAAACGAATACCTTGCAGTTGCCCTTGGTGACGTATTTTCGGCATCTTCTGGTTTTGACGAAATTGGTGAAAAGCCCGAAATAGTGAATGCTTACCGTTACAAACGTGAATTGGTTGAACATTTAACAGCCCGTTTAGCTGTTAATGAGCAGCAGCATTCAATAAGCCGCCTATTAACCAAGGCCATGGCGGTAAAAAATATGCCTGACAGTTTTATGCGGTTGGTTTTTCAGGAAAAATTTTTTAATGTAGCCATCTTCATTAAAGGAAAATTGCAGATTTCGCATACCTATTCCTTCCAATCGCCTGAAGACATTGTTTATTACCTGCTGAACCTGGTGTCAAATTTTAATATTGATACCGCAAAGGTGCAGGTCGACATCAGCGGTTTGATCGATGTGCCCTCATCTATATTTGCCCAGGTGACCAAATTTTTTAAAAACGTAAAGGTTGAATCTGTTCATTTAGGAAAGGTGAATGTTCAGTCAGACGAATACCCGTTGCATTATTTTACTTCTATTATTAACCTGGCGATATGAGGATCATATCAGGAGAATTCGGCGGCAGAAGGATAAAACCGCCGGTAAATATGCCCCATACCCGGCCTACTACCGATATAGCCAAAGAGGGACTTTTTAACATACTTCAAAACCGTATGGATTTTGAAGGCATCAAGACCCTCGACCTTTTTGGAGGTACCGGCAGCATTAGTTACGAGCTGGCCAGCAGGGGAGCAGCCGATTTAACCATTGTGGAAAAAGACCCGGCAATGCACGGTTTTATAAAAGCTACCATGGAAATGCTAAAAGTATCTCATTGTAAAGTCATCAGGATGGAGGTCTATTCGTTTCTCGCTTCGTGCAGCGAAACCTTCGATTTTATTTTTGCCGGCCCGCCATATGCACTGGGTACCATCGACAAATTGCCTGAGATCGTCATTGAGAAAAATATGATAAAACCGGGCGGTTTCTTTGTGCTGGAACACACGCCGCGAAATGCCTACGAAAAATTTGCCGGGTTTAATTTTGTACGAAACTATGGCACCACTTTATTTTCTTTTTTTACACCAGCTATCCATTAATTCTTAGCTCCCTAATTTTGCCATGTCCCTATAATCAAGTGTATTGCGGGCAATGCTTCGCAATTACTTTTTGAAAGGAATAACCCGGGCTTTAATCACCTAAAAGCAACTATTGTATATGAAACCGATATTCATTACAGGCATTGGTACAGGCGTGGGCAAAACAGTTATTTCGGCTATTGTTGCCCAGGCGCTGCAAGCCGATTACTGGAAGCCCATACAGGCAGGCTTTAAAGATGGCACCGATGCGGAAACTGTCAGGGACTGGATTTCAAATCCGGTCACAACAATTCACCCTGAGATTTACAAATTTACCATGCCAGCATCGCCCCATATTGCAGCCCGCAATGAAAACATAAGAATTGAAACCGGCACTGTTGTAAGTGCGCTTAGTAAATTGGAAAGCAATAACCGGTATGTGGTGATAGAAGGAGCAGGGGGCATTATGGTGCCATTGAATGAAAGTGAGTTTGTGATTGACCTTGCCGAACAGCTACAAGCACCGATTATATTGGTGAGCCGCAATTACCTGGGCAGTATCAATCATTCGCTGCTGACAGCAGCTATTTGTAAACAACGAAATTTGCCGGTATTGGGCTGGATTTTTTTCGATGAATTCATGCAGTACGAAAACGAAATCGTGGAATGGAGCGGATACCCGGTTATTTGGTCCGTGCCTTTTTTCGGCGATATTACCAGCCAGTTTATTGAACAACAGGCGATGGATTTAGAAGAATCGCTCAATGAAGCGCTGGACAACTATTATGTATAATTTTAGAGGATAACGGCCATCTTCCTGATAATATGGCCCAAAAATGTCTTTGATCAGATTATTATATTTTGATGCTTAAAAAAGAACTGAGAAAGTTTTATAAAGAAAAAAGGCTCGCCCTGTCGTTCCAGGAAATTCTAAAACTGGATGATCTTTTATTGATCCAGTTTCAGCGCCTGGCTTTTAACGGGAATGTTGAATGGGTAATGAGTTACCTGCCAATTCCCGGCAAAGCAGAGATCGATCCCCATTTGTTTGTTGCTTCGCTTCAATTATTGCTGCCCGATTTAAAAACCACCTACCCGGTTATCGCGCCTGCCGATTGTTCAATGCAGCCATTTTGGGTAGATGACGATACTGTATTTAAGGAAAACGAATTGTTTATTCAGGAACCAGTGAATGGTAAACAGGTCGATATCGCCCGTATTGATGTGGTTTTTGTTCCCTTGCTGGCTTTTGATAAAAAAGGTTATAGAGTGGGATATGGTAAAGGATTTTACGACCGTTTTCTATCCCTTTGTCATCCCGATGTAATAGCCATTGGCTTTTCGTATTTCCCCCCGGTTGATGAAATAACCGATACCAATCAATTTGACATACCTTTAAATTACTGTATTACACCCCAACAGTTGTATGAATTTTAATTTTTACCTGCTTAAGTCGATCAGGATTTTGTTGCTGCCTTTTTCGTTGATATATGGGTTGGTCATTATTATCCGTAATTTTTTATTCGATAAAAACATTATTCGCTCTACGGGTTTTAATATGCCGCTTATATGCGTGGGCAACCTGTCGGTGGGCGGCACGGGCAAGTCGCCTATGGTAGAGTACCTGCTTCGTATACTGCAAAACAGGTACAATATGGGTACGCTCAGCCGGGGTTACAAACGAAAGACACGCGGTTATGCGCTGGCCAATAACAATACTTCGGCACTCGAAATTGGCGACGAGCCGATGCAGTTCTTTTTAAAATTTCCGGGGGTGGCGGTTTCAGTTGGTGAAGCAAGAGTAGAAGCTGTGCCGCAGCTTCTGCAAGACCGGCCCGATACGCAGGTTATTATTTTGGACGATGCCTTTCAACATCGAAGCATAAAGGCCGGTTTTAATATATTACTTACAGAATACCGTAACCTGTTTACCCGCGATTTCTTTTTACCAACCGGCGATCTGCGCGACCAGTCTTCTTCGTACAAAAGAGCCCAGATTGTGGTGGTTACCAAATGCCCCGAAAATATTTCGGAAGACGAAAAAAATAAAGTAACAGAAGAAATTCATCCGGTTACAGGGCAGCACCTGTTCTTTACATCTATAGCTTATGGATTGCCTTATCACATAACCCGAAAGCAGCAGCGCGCCATTCAAACGACCGACGAAATTTTATTGGTTTGCGGTATTGCCAATCCCAAACCATTAAAAAGCTATTTATTTGAGCAATCGGATGTTTATTACGAATTAGCTTACACAGACCATCATATTTTTACAATCGATGATCTTAATGAGATCAGGCAAAAATTTAACGAGATACCGTCGCAGCAAAAAATGATCATCACCACCGAAAAAGATGCAGTGCGGTTAATGAAATTTGAAAGAGAGCTGCAACACCTGCCGTTGTACGTAATACCGGTGGAACATCATTTTTTATTTAACGGGGCAATAGAATTTGACAGGATCGTAGTTAACTTCATTCAAAATTTTTTTAGAAATCATTCAATATGAGTAAAAAGAATCAAAAAGGGCATGGCGCAAAAGCAAAGGAAAAAGATGAACATGCATCTCTAAAGGGAACACTCGATATTACCCGAAGTGGAATCGGCTATGTGGTAATAGCAGATAGTTCGGGCGATGTGCTGGTGCGGCCCGGTGATTTTAATACCGCATTGAATGGCGACACCGTTAAAGTGAAGGTGATAAAGGAGAGCTTCAAGAACGGCCGTAAAGAGGGAAAGATAACAGAGGTGATCAGCCGAAAACAAAGCCAGTTTATTGGTCATATTCAATTAAGCACCAACTATGCTTTTTTTGTACCTGATACCGATAAACCGATGCCCGATTTGTTTATTCCGATCGATAAACTGAACGGCGCTAAAAACCACGAAAGGGTGATAGCCCGCATTACCAAATGGGATAACGGCAATAAAAAGCCTGAAGGAGAAGTGGTTCAGGTAATATTGGCTGAACACGAAAGTGATATCGCCATGAAAGAAATACTGGCGGAAAATGGTTTCCCGCTTACTTTTCCTGACGATGTGTTGGAAGATGCAGCGAGGCTGAATGATCATATATCCGAGGGCGAGATCAGCAAAAGAAGGGATTGCAGGCCGATACTCACCTTTACCATAGACCCGGTGGATGCCAGGGATTTTGATGATGCCTTATCCATCAAAAAAATCAAAAACGACTTATACGAAATAGGTGTACATATTGCGGATGTAAGTCATTATGTAGTGCCCGATACGGCGCTTGATTCCGATGCCTACGACAGGGCTACCTCTGTTTATCTTCCCGACAGGGTAAACCCCATGTTACCAGAGCGCATCAGTAACGAATTGTGTTCGTTGAGGCCAAACGAAGACAAACTTACCTTTTCGGCTATTTTTGAAATGGATGGCAAAGGCCACATTAAAAAACAATGGATCGGCAGAACCATTATACACAGCGACCAGCGGTTTACCTACGAAGACGTTCAGGAAATTATTGAAACAGGCAAGGGAAAACACCATGAGGACGTTTTGCTGCTGAATAGTATTGCCAAACGTTTCAGGGCAGACCGGTTTGCCAAAGGCGCCATCAATTTTTCGAGCACCGAAGTGCGTTTTAAGCTGGATGAGACAGGCAAACCCATTGGTATTGTAGTTAAGGAAAGCAAGGAGTCGCACCAGTTGATTGAAGAGTTTATGTTGCTGGCCAACAAGACCGTGGCCGAATATGTTTCAAATATTAAAGTAAAGGGCAAGGAGGTGCCTTTTCCCTACCGCATACACGATACACCGGATGAAAATAAGTTAACGCCCTTTATTGCCTTTGCAGCCAAATATGGCCATCGTTTCAATACAACATCGCCCGAACAGATAGCCGCCAGTTTTAACGAAATGCTGGAAGAAGTAAAGGGGAAACCAGAGCAGCATGTGTTGGAACAATTGGGCATCCGTACTATGGCAAAGGCGGTTTATTCAACTGAGAACGTGGGGCATTACGGACTGGGCTTCGAATTCTATTGTCATTTTACATCGCCTATCAGACGTTACCCCGATGTTTTGGTTCACCGCATACTGCAATCGTGCCTGGACGGCAAGCCGGAAGTGGATAAGAAAATGGATGAAAAATGCAAACACTCAAGCGAGCAGGAACGTAGCGCAATGGATAGCGAAAGAGCCGCCAATAAATACAAACAGGTAGAGTTTTTACAGGATCATTTGGGCGAAGAATTTGACGGCATTGTTAGTGGTGTGGCTGGTTTTGGTTTTTGGGTAGAAACCATTGAGCACAAATGCGAAGGCCTGATTACAGTTACCAGCCTGCTCGATTTTGATGATTTTAAACTGATAGAAAGCGAATATGCCCTGGTTGGCCGGCGTAGCGGACGACAATTTAGAATGGGTGATAAAGTTCGCATAAAGGTGATAGCAGCCAACTTAACCAAACGCCAGTTAGATTTTGAATATGTGGTGAATCCCGGCGCCGAAGAAACCCATAAAAAGCCCAGACGATCTGAAACAATCACAAAATCGCGGGACGGTAAACGAAGGAAGAGCAAACTGGATTAAGAGACTTATTTCACACTGGTTTAGCTTTTAATGTAGCTGTTCTTTTGATTGTGCTGTTTTTATCTTTTGCCCTATCCATTATTCATCCGTATGTTTTGGCAATACAAATTTGCCAATATACGCTACCACGTTTTCACCAGGTATTTCAATCATTGTAAGGCCTTAATCAATATTTTTGTTTTTAAGCAGTAAGAACATTTATGCATTCATTTAATGAACTGGTTACCGAATTTAGCGGATCCTTTGCAACAGACCATTTTCCGGCACAGCCTTCAAGTCTGTACGGGCCGGGCGAATACTTTTTAAATATCGGCGGTAAAAGGATAAGGCCGGTATTGTGCCTGATGGGCAACGAATTGTTCGATGCCATTACCGAAGATGCCTATCATGTGGCAACGGCCATCGAACTGTTTCACAACTTTACATTGATACACGACGATATAATGGATAGGGCTCCCTTACGCAGGGGGATGCAAACGGTACATACCAAATACGGAGAGAGCACTGCGTTACTTGCGGGCGATGTAATGCTGATAAAGGCATACGATCACATCAACAAGATCAGCAAGCATATACATAAGATAATGCAGTTGTTTAATAAGACAGCCAGCCAGGTTTGCGAGGGTCAGCAACTGGATATGGATTTTGAAAAGAAAGGAGCAGTTAGCCTGGCAGAATATATAGAAATGATTGAGCTGAAAACTTCGGTATTGATTGCTGCCAGTCTTGAAATGGGTGCTATTTTAGGGGGCGCCGGCGAAGGCAATGCGCGCCACCTGTACGGGTTTGGCCGAAACCTGGGTATTGCTTTCCAGGTGCAGGATGACTACCTTGACGCTTTTGGCGATCCTGAAAAATTTGGCAAGAAAGTCGGCGGCGATATCGTTGCGAATAAAAAAACGTTTTTGATGATACATGCGCTTGAAGTAGCGACGGTGCAGCAGAAGGAAGACCTGCTGCAATTATCAAAAAGTGATGAAAGTGATAAAGTTGAACGCGTTTTATCTATTTTTAAAGGATGCGGGGTAGATGAGTGGGCAATTGAATTAAAAGAAAAATACCTGCAAACAGCGTTTGAGCACCTGGAAAATACAGCTGTTTTGTCGGCCCGAAAAAAGCCTTTGACAGAACTAGCCCGGTTTTTAGTGCAAAGAGATTATTAAAAGCCCCAGAGCCGCCCCCAACCCCTGAAGGGGAGTAGAGAGCAAGCCCCCAACCCCTGAAGGGGAGCAGAGAGCAAGCCCCCAACCCCTGAAGGGGAGCAGAGAGAGAAAAAAAAAATCCGGGACGTTAAAGTGAGGAGTTAGCCACGGGCACCCGAAAACGGAGATTGAAAGCAGGTTATTGATGAATACTGTGTATCGAAAAATTGGGAATTTTGAAAAATGAAGACTTGGTTTTTTGAGTTAAATGAAATACAGCTATGATGTACCAGATCACAAAATCACCAAAATCACCAAAATCACCAAATCACCAAATCACCAAATCACAAAATCACCCAATCACCCATTCACCAAATTACCCAATCACAAAATCACAAAATCACCCATTCACCAAATTACCCAATCACAAAATCACAAAATCACCAGATCACAAAATCACCCATTCACCAAATCACCAAATTACCCAATCACAAAATCACAAAATCACCAGATCACAAAATCACCCAATCACCCCATCACCCCATCACCCAATCACCCCATCACCCAATCACCCAATCACCCCATCACCCCATCACCAAACTTTTTGCTTAAATGTCTAACCCTTTATTCCGAAAAAAGAGTGTCCCTTTTATTTTAAGAGAAGCAGAACAAGGCCTGACCGATAGTCATGGTAATACGGAGGCATTAAAAAAAGTACTCACCGTAAAGGACCTTACTTTTTTTGGTATTGCGGCGGTAATTGGTACCGGTGTATTTACGGCCATAGGTTCGGCAAGTTATCATGGGGGCCCCGCGGTAATTTTGTTATTTGCGTTCACTGCTGTAGCCTGTGGGTTCGCTGCTTTTTGCTATGCCGAGTTTGCTTCTACCGTACCGGTTTCTGGCAGCGCATACACCTATTCGTATGTTGCCTTCGGCGAAATTTTTGCCTGGATAATCGGCTGGGATCTTTTAATGGAATATGCCATCGGCAATATTGCGGTAGCCATTAGCTGGAGCCAATATTTTGTGCGGGTGCTGGCGGGTTTTGGCATTCATATTCCGGCCTGGTTGTCTATGGACTATTCCACGGCACATCATTTGTTTACCAGCGCTAATGCCCAGTTGGCAGACGGCTCTCTCACCAGCATAACCGCAGCCGATGAAACGTTGCGAAATGGCTATAACGCCTGGCTCTATGCTCCGGAACTGGCAGGCTTACATGTTATAATGAACCTGCCGGCATTTTTGATTGTAATGCTGATTACATATGTAGTATATATTGGTATTAGAGAATCAAGGGCAACCAATAACATTATGGTAATGATCAAACTGGTGGTCATTCTTTTTGTAATAGTAGCCGGGGCTTTCTATGTAGATCCGGGTAACTGGAGCAATTTTATGCCCAATGGTTTTTCGGGCGTTATGAGCGGGGTGTCGGCTGTATTTTTTGCATACATCGGTTTCGATGCCATTACCACCACCGCAGAAGAATGCAAGAACCCCCAGCGCGACCTACCCCGGGCTATGTTTAATACGCTGTTTATTTGTACTTCCCTTTATATTGTGCTTGTTTTGATTTTGACAGGTATGACCAATTATTCGCTGCTGAATGTGGCGGATCCCCTTGCATTTGTTTTCCAAAATCAGAATACAGTGGTTACCAATTGGTTTGCAGGAGTTATTTCGATAAGCGCTGTATTTGTAATTGCCTCGGTATTGCTGGTGTACCAACTGGGCCAGCCGCGTATCTGGATGAGCATGAGCCGCGATGGACTGTTACCTAAAATATTTTCACGCATCCATCCTAAATATAAAACGCCGTCATTTTCAACCATGCTTACGGGGGCCGTGGTGGGTATTCCGGCTTTGTTTCTTAATCTTGATGTAGTAATTGCGTTAACCAGTATCGGAACCCTTTTTGCTTTTGTATTGGTTTGCGGCGGCATTTTGGTTTTGGGCCAGCGAAAAGAAAAATTAGAATCTAAGTTTAAGGTGCCTTATATAAATGGCCGGTTAATCATTCCTTCGATGTTTATTATGGGGCTTGCCCTTACAATCGTTTATTCGCCCGACCATTTTGCCGATACGTTTACCCAGGATGGCTTACCCATGCTCACCTTCTGGCTAGTAGCGGCTATCATAGCGGTGCTGTCATTCAGAAAAAGGTTTTCTGTTATACCCGTTCTTGGCCTGTTAAGTTGTTTTTACCTGATGGCACAGGAAAGTTATACCAATTGGTTGCGCTTCTTTATCTGGCTGGCTATCGGTTTGGTAATTTATTTTTTCTACGGCCGATATAACAGCCGCTTAGGCAAGAATGAAGCAGATGGTTGATGGAGGCTAAATGAAGTCTGATATAGGATGTCTGATATTTTGGGATATTAAGCTATTAATGATCTCTCTTCTCCCCTTTAAGGGGCCGGGGGCGTTCTCTCTCCCCTAAGGGCTTTGTTTTCCTTCTGGGTGCTTCCTCTTATGATTGGCTTCACCCATCGTTGACGTATGCCGCCCTATCAGGGATACGTGGTCGTTCATGTTGTCTTTGTTTTTCGATGGGCTTCACCCATCGTTAATGTATATCGCCCTTTAAGGGCTTTGTTGTTCAACTGGTGGTCTTTCTTTTTCGATGGGCTGCACCCATCGTTGATTTATTCCGCCCTTTGAGGGCTACGTTCTTCCTCCTAGCTGGTGCCTCTTAGGGCTTCACCCATCGTTGATATATTACGCCCTTTCAGTTATCGGATATAGGTGAACTGGATTCCATTTATCTCAGCTACGTTATGGTGGGCAATGTGAGTGGCTTTTAATTTTACAAACTGTCTGCCTGCCTTTAGATTAAATGTTCCTATAAGCAGCTTCTTCCATTCTTTTATCTCATAGGCCTCTTTACGCGGTGTGCGGTCGGGGCTGGGTAGTTGTTCGCCCTTAAAAGGTTGGTTGATGGTAAAAGTCTTTCTTTCTTTTCCAACGGTGCATTCCACTACCGAACCAATATCTTCTTTATTACACAGGTACTCCAATTCAACTTTGTATTTTCCGGGCGTCTGGCAATCCACTTCCCATATTATACTGTCGGTTGTGCTGTTCCACTCCGCTATCCAGTCGTGTGCCCATCCATGGCCTTCCTTAAATTTTATGCCCGAAGATAGACTGGCTTCATAGGTTGGCAATGCAACGCCCATCTTTGAAATTACTATTGGCCGATCGTACTGAACATCTTTTACCGATTGATTAAACCATTGCTGGTAATTGCTGAGATACTGATTTAAAAGGGGCGCTTCGGTTTTGGAAAGATCATGTAATTCTCCGGGGTCTTTTATAAGATCATAAAGGCAGGCGGAATCTTTTTCAAAAACAAAACGGTATTGGCGGTTGCGAAACCCTCCGGCATTGGGCGTTACCGGTACCTGCATAAAATTTACGTGTGTATAAAGGTTTCTTTTAATCTTAAAGGAAGAACTGTCTCCGAGGGCCAGTCCGGCAAAACTGACACCATCCAATGGTTTTCCGGTTATGGGTTTTAACTGGCACAGGGCCGATAGGGTAGGGAACAGATCGACATATTGAAGGGGTGTCTCATTGATGGTACCTGCAGGCACATGGTTCTTCCAGCTTATAAAAAAAGGAACATGAACGCCCCCTTCGTGCACGCTGCCTTTAATCCCCTTCATTACGCCGTTATACCGTATGCCATTCGGGCCGTTATCCGACAGAAAAATGACGATGGTATTTTCTTCCAGGTGATTTGCTTTGAGGTATTCTAAAACCCTTCCCACATTATCGTCCAGGTTTTCTACCATCCCGTAAATACCCGAAAGTTCATTATCTAATCCTTTGGCTTTGTACTTATCAAAATATTTATCGGGTACCTGGTGCGGACTATGGGGCGCATTGTAAGGAATGTAACAAAGGAAGGGTTTTTGCTGATTGGTTTTAATAAACTGCAGGGCGGCATCAGTCAACACATCGGTAATGTATCCTTTGGTAGATATTGTTTGGTTGTTATGCTCAAGTTTGGTATCGAAGTAATTTGACCAGTGACCAGCGCAGAATCCCAAGAATTCATCAAAACCCTGGTCGTTAGGCCGGTTTGGATAATGCTGACCGTTGTGCCATTTGCCAAAAATGCCGGTGGCATAACCATTGGCTTTAAATACTTCGGCCAGTGTTGTTTCGCCTGTATCCATTATTTCAAGCCCTTTGCTAACGGATACAACGCCTGTTTTTAAATGATACCTGCCGGTTAATATACCAGCCCGCGTAGGAGCACATAACGGGCTTACATAAAAATTGGTAAAGCGTTGACCGCTCTTAGCAAGGTTGTCCAAATTAGGCGTTTTCAGCCACGGATTGCCATGTAAACTAAGGTCGCCCCAGCCCTGGTCATCCGAAAGTATTAAAATGACGTTTGGCTTAGTCTGCGATATTGCTGCAAGGTGAAAGATTAAAAAATAAAGAACAACAACCAGTCTTAACTTCATAGTTTGGCAAGTTTGATTTAAGTGTACAAAGCCCCCAACCACGCCCCAGCCCTTAAAGGGAGGAGAGAGCCCCCAACCCCTAAAGGGGAGTAGAGAGAATACCCAATCTATAGGGGAGTTAACATGGTAACTCAATAATAAATTCGGCTCCTTCACCCTCCTTAGTTTCTACCCTTAATTCTCCTCCGTGCGCCTTAATAATATCATAGCTAAGTGATAATCCTAAGCCTGTTCCCTGACCTGCGGGCTTGGTGGTGAAAAAGGGCTGAAAGATCTTGTCAAGTATGGCAGGAGGGATGCCCGGACCGTTATCGCGGACGGTTATGCAAACTCCGGCCCCCCCGCCCCCCAAAGGGGGGATCCTGGACGTCGTAACCCAGATGGTTGGTTCGTGTTTTGGTGTTTGGTGTTTGAACCCCCCTTCGGGGGGCAGGGGGGCTGCATAAAACGCATTATTATATAAATTCAGCAGTACCCGCCCAATCTCCTGCGGAATAACATTGATACTGCTAATCGATTTATCAAAACTGGTCTTAATATTTACATTAAACGATTTGTTTTTCGCCTGATGTCCCTGAAATGCCAGGCGAAGGTATTCATCAGCCAGGGCATTGATGTCGGTTAGTTCCCTGGTAATACCGCTTCTGCTGCTGTGCAGCAGCATACTTTTCACTATTGCATCGGCCCGTTTGCCATGCTGATTTATCTTTTGCTCATTCGCAAGCAGGTCATTTAGTATTTCATTTTCTAATTGCTCGTTTCTTTCGGTGGGGGGCTTTAAGCGTTCGGTATTAAGTTCTTCAATCAATTCTTTATTTACTTCCGAAAAATTGTTGACGAAGTTGAGCGGGTTTTGAATTTCATGCGCAATGCCTGCGGTGAGTTCGCCCAGCCCAGCCATTTTTTCGGATTGTATAAGCTGAGCCTGCGTGGATTCCAATTCTGTCAAAGTTTCTTCTATTCTTTTCTTTTGATCGTTTACTTTCTTATTTTCTTCCCTCAATTGTATCGTAGCTATTTTCACTTCATTTTCCAGCATATTTTTTTTAGATATGATTTGCCGGTTATTCCACCTGAATAAAAAGTAAATAGCTGCAATTATCAGTACAATATAGATGGTGTACATCCACCACGTTCTCCACCACGGAGGCAGTACCTCGAATGTATAAGCCAGCGGCTGACCCCATACCCCTTCGGGGCTTTGGGCCTTTACCAGAAAAGTATATTTTCCTTCATAAATATTGCCAAAATTCACTGAATTTTTATAAACTGGCGGGGACCATTCTTTATCATAACCCTTGAGCATATACTGGTATTTTACCAGGAAGTTTTGTCCGGTTTCTATGGCGTTAAAATCGAAATCTATGTTGTTAAAATAATAGGGAAGCACTAATTTTTGGGGAATGGGGTTCCATTTTGTAATTCCGTCAAAAGATATTTTTTTGAATTTGGAGCGTAATGAATCTCTTTCCTGGTCATTTAACTGGCGTCCGTAAGTGTTTTGTTCATCAACAATAATTGACGAAACCGTATTGCTGTCTATCTTCTCGTTTATTCTATTTTTATCCAGGTCGCTCCAGCTAATATTTTCGTTATTTATTTTTACATTTTTAAGATAAACGGCAATAGGAGAAAGGTTATTATTAATTGCCGCATTGGGGTCAAAACGTACCAGCCCTGTTTTATCTGAGCCTGTGCCAATCCAAATAATACCATTACGGTCTTTAAACATTGCACCAAGTCCTGCATTTACATCTTTCACAGGATAACCTGTATGGGAATTAAACACTTTGCCCACCGCCCACTTTTTTTGATTATTTTCTGAAGTATTCCCAGGTGTCAATTCACAAATTCCAAGGTTCGTTCCTATGTATAATTTGCTATCGTTACCTGTTACCACCTGAGTGATGAAATTATCGGGAAGCCCATCTTTGGTAGAAAAATTTTCGAATTGGCGGAATGATTTGCCGCGGTCAGCACTATTTCTGTTATACTGGTCTTTTGTTGCCTTGTGCATAAGACTTAAACCTTGCTCTGTGCCAAACCATAGATTGTCATTGGTATCCTGGGTTATGGCCCACACCACATTATTTGCCAGACCCTGATCAGTAGTATAATTGGTGAAATGTTCCCCATCAAATTTACTTACACCCCCACCTAAAGTACCGAACCATAGATTGCCTTCATTATCTTCTTTAATACTAAAAACAACATTGTTGGCCAGCCCTTGTTCCATGGTGAAATTGGTAAAGCTTTTGCCGTTGAATTTACTTACACCCCCACCAGATGTTCCAAACCAAAGATTTCCTTTTCTATCTTCCAGTATACTAAAAATTTTATTATTTGCAAGGCCTTGCAGTGTGGTATAATGGGTAAAACTTTTACCGTCGAATTTACTCACACCGCTTCCACCTGTGCCAAACCAGAGGTTGCCCGTTCTGTCATTTGCAATAGCATATACAACGTTATCTGCAAGGCCATGTATTTTTGAGTAATTAGAGAAGGTTTGGCCATCATACCTGTTTACGCCTCCGCCTGATGTTCCAAGCCATAGTTTGCCCCTTTTATCTTCGGCAATGCTAAAAACAACATTGTTCGAAAGGCCCTGCGCGGTCGTAAAATTCGTAAAGCTATTGCCCGCATATTTACTCAATCCTCCACCATACGTGCAAAACCAAAGATTGCCTTTTGCATCTTCTGCAATACTTCTAACTGAATTATTGGTTAATCCCTGCGCGGTTGTATAGTTAGTGAAAGTGCTTCCATCAAATTTAAATACGCCCCCATTAAACGATCCAAACCAAACGTTGCCTTGCCGGTCGCTGGCGATGCTCAATATCAAATTGTCAGATAATCCGCGGAAGCTACGGTAATGAGTAAATTTAGAACCATCAAATCTGCTGGCACCATATTCAGTACCCAGCCACATGTTTTCTGAAGAATCTTTCCCTAAACTCCATACGTAGTTATTAGAAAGGCCGTTGCCCGAGTTGAAATTGGTAAAGGTACTACCGTTGAATACACTGACCCCGCCCCCCAATGTGCCAAACCAAAGATTGCCATTTTTATCTTCGATTATACTTTTTACGGCATTGTTAGCCAGCCCATTTTGGGTGGTATAAGTGATAAATTTTTTACCGTCAAATTTGCTAACGCCTTCCTTTCCTGTTCCAAACCAAAGATTGTTTTCTTTATCAACTGCAATGCTAAAAACTACATTACCTGCCAGGCCCTGCGAAGTAGTGTAAGTTGTAAATTGCTTTCCATCATATTTGCTTGCTCCGCTTCCATCTGTTCCAAACCAAATATTGCCCTTATGATCCTCAGTAATACACCAGATGCTATTATTCGCTAAACCATGTGCAGTGGTATAATTGGAAAACGTTTTACCATCGTACTTACTAATTCCGCCGCCATTAGTACCAAACCAAAGATTGCCTCCTTTATCTTTATAGCTGCAATAAACCTGGTCGAGCGCCAGTCCATCATCGGTAGTAAACGTAGCAAAAAAACCTCTGCCTTGTGCGTCGGCAGCAATGGGCATAGTTGATAGTTGGGGTAATTCCCGGCTATTATTAGTTTGTATGCGACTTTTTGGGACATTTATTGATAGAGGCCTGGGAGTATTTTCAAGAAATATCTCCCGGGGTTTCTTATCAGCAGGCAATTGGGAAATACTTGTAATTTTTGCCAGAACGAATGCGTTCGTATCAGCAGTATTTACTTTATGAGAGGCGTTTTGGGAACACGCGGTTATAAGTACCAGAAATACCAGTGATATAAAAAGGTGAGATAGAGATTTTGCAGTTGGGTCTTTAATATTTCTGTTTACCATCATAACATTCGCGTTGCGGGCAGTAATGAATTCGGCCGAAATTGATCTTTGACTTTCGGTGTTTTCATTAACAGGTAAGATATAACTTTAATTGATTCCACCTTTTTATTGAAACAAGTTTAGTGCTGAATGTTCTTTTATATGCTATTTTAGTGGTCAACTATAACAATAAGGCATTTTATTTCTTCACTAATAAGTTTTAAAAAAGAAAAAAAAATCTTAATTTGTTTTTGTGCCGGTATAAAGGGTTCTTTTTTAAAAAACCGGTTTATATTATTCATTAAAATTAAGATTATGGCAAATCCCAAAACAGTAAGCAAAAAAAAGGAAAGCACCACAAAAAAAACATCTGTTAAAAAGGAAGCTTCCACCAAAAAGCCAATCAAATTAGGCGGTGTACCCAACCAGGGAGCTGTTCCCACCAGACAGGGAGCCGTTCTCACCAGGCTTTAAAATTTCTTTTTTTATTTCAAAGCGGGTTTTGAAACCAATGGATATTATAATTGCATTTGCAAAGTCACCATTTTAAGCTGCGGTATGCATTATAAAAAGATCCGTTATCGTCGATCTATCTCAGTATCATATGTATTTTATCTAATGCAGTTCGTGAGATAATGATCCGCCGCACTGATGGCATGATAACTTGATGACATTGATCGTTGTTCTATTGCCAGCGGCCAATGCCATCATTTAAATGGTCTCACTTCCCGCTTTTTTGTTTTTCAAACTTTCAATTTGTTTCAATAACACATCAACGTTGATTTTGGTGGGGGTCTCATTATTTTTGATGAAATCTTCGCTGAAAACGGCATAAGCCTCATCAACATATGTTTCCCAAAAGTCAATTGACATAATTATTTCCCGACCCCAGGTTATTGCCCTTAAATCATTCTTTTTATACCCGGTAATTATCATTGCATGGCCGAGCCATGTACCTGGTTCTCCCAATCCTTTAGCGCCTTCCCGCGGAACGGTCCATTTTTTACCTTCATTGTATTGTTTTTCAGCCGATTTGGGAAGGTTCATGCCAATGTAACAACCCCCGTATAGGTAAATTGCCTGTATTAATTCTTTTTTGTTTTTATAGGCCAGTTTCACAAAGGCAGATATTTTACGGCCATCCACGCCATGTTTGCGCCAGTATTTTAGGGCTTTCAGGGCTTCAATGGGTTCTCCTATACCATCCGTTTGGGAATTATAGCCGGTGAGTTCTGAGTACGCATTCACAATTGCTTTAGTGGTAGGCTTATGAATTTTTCCAATACTGGAAGTCCATGTCATTATAAGATGCCCTGCTGATGCAATGGTGCAATTGTTTATTTTCAGATTACCCAGCGTACCCCATTTATCGGGCATTATTTTATTTCCCCAATTATGTTCCGCCGGAATCTGGGCCAGGTTCTCCTGCGATAAATAATCTGATAAATCAAACGTTCTGGAATCATGAATATAAGGCAGCCTGCCCGATTTTATTTTTACATTTCGCGGTTTTGACAATTGTTCTTTCATGGAAATAATACGAGATACCTTTTATTATTAAATTAGATGTTTTACAATGTAGCAAAAAAATAGATGGCCCCAACCCAGCCCCCTGAAGGGGAGCTAAGAGAGCACCCCACCCCTTAAAGGGGAGTTAAGAGAGCACCAACACCGCCCCCAACCCCTAAAGGGGAGCTAAGAAAGCCCCAGCGCCTAATAAATTTGTTCTTTGAAAGATTAGTTCCAACATCCTGCAGTGAGGGAGAACGGCGTAGCCGTGTGGCTTCCTTCGTCACCACTTTTATTTCACCATCCTGTATTTTTATTACTGGCTGAAGAAGGTACTGCTTGGCTAATGTGCAGGCTATACTTCGGCACGAACTTTCATAGTGAAATCGGCTTCTATGCGATCGTACCAGGCGTCATCATCCATTGAGCCAAGATCCACCCACTCCTCGTCGCTCATAGACTGACGCCAGCCAAGAAACGGTAATGCATCAGGCCCAACAGGGTGACGAAGTTGCCAGGTGTTGTTATCTGCAATCTCCAGTATTTTATCTGCCACCACGGTTGGTGATACAGGGTTTTTAAGCGATGCCGCAAATAGTGCAGCCAACCGCTGTTGATGGGTGTATAGGGAAGTGCCGGGATCAACAGTTATATTCCTTGCCATTGAAGTGTCTATAATGCCTGGCTCTACTATTGCAACCCGTATTCCGAGCGCCTTCACCTCCTGCGCAAGGGTTTCACTGAGCGCTTCCAACGCAAATTTAGATGCTGAATAGGCGCTCATCGTAGCCGAAGCAATGCGACCTGAAACAGAAGTTATATTGATGATGCATCCGCTGCGGCGCCGGGTCATACCTGGCAGAACTTCCTGGATACATCTTATAACGCCGAAATAATTTGTCTCCATCACCGCCCTAAATTCACTGAGTGGCAGCTCCGCTATATTTCCCATTCGTTCAATGCCGGCATTATTTACCAGTACATCAATTGGCCCCAGCTCTTTAATGATTTGGTCAACGCCTTCCTTCACTGATGTATCTGAATCAACATCCATTGGGTAAATGGTTATGGCCAGGCTTTCTTCAGCGGCAATTTTCGCAAGTTCTGCAGTTCTATTGGGGTTACGCATGGTAGCAGCAACGGTGTGCCCTGCACGACCGAATGCAATTGCAGTTGCCAGGCCAATGCCTTTGCTGGCCCCTGTGATGAGTATTGTAGACATTTTCGGATTGTTTTAAGAGCCCCTGTATTGAAGCCCTAGGGAAGATAATATTATTTATTAGAAACTACTTGACATAGCCCTCTCCACCATGTGCTTTGATAATATCATAACTAAAACTCAACCCAAGGCCCGTACCCTGCCCGGTTGGTTTGGTAGTAAAAAAGGGCTGAAAGATTTATGCAATAAGCTTTAGGCAGTTAGCCCATTTTTAATTCATTGCCCATCATCCCCTTCCAGGCTACTATTAATAAGCGCAATCAAATCTGCTTTGTCCGGCAGATACAATTGATATTTACTTACAAATAATTGGCTGTTCATACCGTAAGTGGCATATTCTACAAGTAACTCGTCTTTATTTTTTGTAAGTATGACACCAATGGGTGGGTTATCACTTTCTGTGTTTTCTTCATTCGCAAAATAGCCAAGGTACATGTTCATTTGGCCGATATCATCGTGTTGTACTTCGTTTATCTTTAGGTAGAACAATACAAAGCATTGAAGTATGCGATGATAAAAAACAAGGTCAACCCGATAATGTTTGTTATTTATTGTCATACGATATTGTCTGCCCACGTATGTAAAGCCTTTACCCAGTTCTAATAAAAACTGTTGCAAGTTGTTGCATAAATGATCTTCTAATTCCAGCTCTAATGGGAGTTGTTCTTCCGGTATTATTAAAAACTCAAAAACATAAGGGTCTTTCAAAATATCTTTTGGAGATGTTATCTCCTGTTCTTGTGCAGATAGTTTCAAAATTTCTTCTTTGTTTTTACTAAGTGTTAAACGTTGGAATAAGGCTGTGTTTTTCTGGCGTACCAATTCTCTTACATTCCAGTTTTCTAACTGCGTTTGTTTTTCGTAAAAACTTCTTTCCAGCGGGTCGTCAATTTTCAAAAATTCTACTACATGGCTCCAGCTCAATTGGTGCGACACTGTCGCACCAATTGGATAGGCCAGATAAAACTGCCTGAAACGCTTTACATTACTGGCACTAAACCCTTTGCCATGCAGCAGTGAAAGGACTTTTGCCAAAGTGCTTATCAATGCTTTGCCGTAAGTTGCCTTTGTATACCCGCCCTGTTCAAACTCTACAATGTGTTGGCCAATTTGCCAATAGGTTTCCTGCAGTTGGATATTTACTGCTTTTGTAGCACTAACCTTACCTGACACATAGATATCAGAAATTTTTCCAATCAAATATTGATAGTCAGGTTGCCAAATATTATTTGAAATAACTTCTTACATATATTTTTTTAAGCATTTATTATTGGTAAGATGATTGTAAATGATGAACCTTCCCCCCGTTCAACCGGGTCTTCCCCGCCTGAATGACCAGTTCGGGCGGGCGGGCGGGCTTCTTTCGTTTCCGCTTTTATTTCTCGCCCGCCCGGCCTGCCATTCGGCCGGGCAACAATCGATACCATGAAAAACTTCGGATCCGTACAAAAAAACTACTTGCTTTTCTTCAAAAACGCCAACAAATCTGCCATCTGCTGTACAGATAGGGAACCTTCCAAACCCGCGGGCATGGCGGATTCAGGGGAAGTCTCCATAAGTTTTATATCACTACGTGCAATAGTAGTTTGCAAGCCGCCAACATTGTTAAGAGTAACACTAGCCGGCGCTTGCGATGCGATGATACCGCTGATTTTTTCGCCGTTCTTTTTTGTAACAATCCACAAATCGTACTTAGT
>JBBRCW010000080.1:0-20892 GCA_038204535.1 Chitinophagales bacterium
TGGATTCCGGAGTTCGCGTCAAGTATAATTACTTTGCCCCCTCCCTTTACCCGGTTAAGATAATCTGCAACCACGCAAGCCCTTTCATAAGGGCCTGGGGGACAACGATAGGGCTTCGGCGGAATTGTAAGGATAAAAGTACCTTTATTTGTCATAGACTTAAGCTGGTTTGCCAGGTTTACCGTTTGGCTTCCCGCCTGCCATGCATGAACAATTTTTGCCTTGTTAGCAGTTGATCCGGTTAAGGGCAATGGATCGAAATCAATGCCCGGTGAAAGCACTAAATGATCATACGATAAATTAGTTCCATTTGAAAGCGTTACATGCTTACTTATAGGATCGATTGATCTTGCAAAATAATTCTGAACTTTTACTCCATACTTATTTGAAAGCGTGGAATAGTTGAAAGAAAGCTGCCTCAAAGTTCTTTCTCCTGTTAACACCATATTGCTGAAGATATTGGAAATATATGTAGCGTTGGGTTCGACAAGCGTAACATCAACAGCAGCTCCACCCCAAAGTTTAAGATACTTGGCCACAGAAGTACCACCCATACCGCCACCAACTACGACCACGCGGCCCAAAACACCGGTGCCTGCTTTAAAAAAATTAGCAAAACTATTCTCCAGCAATGATACTCCCAAAGTTGTAGCACCAAGGTTCTTTAAAAAATTTCTACGTTTCATAACAGCATTGTTGATTATTGTTTTGAAAAAAAGTTTGCAATCAATTTAATCTCAGCATCCGTATAGGCCTGTGCATGCACATTCATTATGTTGGCACCCTTGTTTTCCCTTTTCATTTCATTTAATTCGCCTATGATTTCAGACGCACTCATTCCTGCTATCCCTAATTCCTGTGCATGGCCATTTGTTCCATGACATTGAAAACAATTGGCGGCTAATGTTCTGCCCGGCAAATTGTTATCGACTAGGTTTGAGGTTTTTGTAGTAACAGCCTCAGATTGAACCACTGGTTGAACATCTTTTTTACATGAATGCAATGCGGCAGAAATAAAAAACAGAACTATTAAAGCATATAGCTTTTGATGATTGTTTTTCATATCGGTAACTATTTATTTGGTGAAGAAATGTGTAGTGAAATTATATTCTAAAAACCTGTGTTTTGGTGATAAAAGACACCTTGCAAATATTATTTTTTCCGTATCAGCAATGTCTCTCCAAAGGCTTTGTGTTTTGGGCGGAAATTGCGATATGTTTTGCACAAAGCTGAAAATATTGATTGCACAACAAAGCTTCAACTTCCAAATGGTCTAAGTATGGTTATCATTAGCGCAGGTGCAAAGCCATGCTTATGCAGCTGAGCGTACTTCCCGTAAACGGAACAGGTAGTGCCATAGCAATAAAAACTATCCAATGCACAAGTACCTTAAAATCTTTTGTGCCAGTTTCTTTAAAATCCAGGTTATTTAGCAAATTTTAAGTGTGCAGTATGAAAGGGACAGGTAGCTACCAGGTAGCTATCAGGTTCTCACCAGGTAGCTATCAACTTGCAACATTATTGAACCTAAATTTTAATGGCTTTTAAACCTGAATTTTAGCTGCACACAAACAAAACATAGGAGTGACACAAAAGAACTAAATATCTATTTCTACGCTGGTAAAGAGATTAACTTTCTTTGTTCTCATCCTGCATGTTTGCAAGTACTTTATCAAGCCGGTTATAATCTCCGTTGTTCTCTTTATCGACAACATACCTGGCAATGCGTCGCATGGATTGTACAGTAAACCAATCACGAAATAAACAACGCACCCTGAAAGATAATTGGGTGTGCACGGCATCAACAAAAGTACCCATAGACTGAGGAGCTTTCAAGGGCAGCTTATTGAATGCTTGAACTGCCGTTGGTTTATGAATATCAATTAAACACATCAAGCTAGCGCATGACTAAGGCCCAGCTTTGTGCGTAAGCGTCTTGCGCATGTTTACTAATCAAGGCTTAAGATGCCAACGCTCTAAATTTCAGCATCGATCTTAACCGGCTCAATGAGATTATCGTAAAAAATTCGCTTATTCAATTTTCAGATGAAAGCCAGTTTACAATTGGCTTGTAGACTTCTTCCGGATTTGTATATAAAGTAAAATGATCGCCGGAGGTTTCATGAAATGCTTCTTTAGGAACATGGACAAGAGGATCTCCTTTGGCATGAATTCGCAGATCAGGAACTATTTTTATTTCTGCAGGCACAGGCTTGTAAATCAAACGTAATTGATTCATGACATTATTTTTATTGCCATTTTTCACCCGCTTAAAAGTCTCTATGAAAATATCTTTTGAAGGTTTCCCGGTGTAATCTTTTCTTAAAAAATAATTCATATTAAAGCGATTGAAATATAGACCGCTTTTAACCAGGAAATCAATGATCTTCAAATTAGAAAAAGGTGAAATAATCAAATCAGGATTAGTGAATGAACTTATTTGTACTATCCGGCAATTAACTAAATGTTTGATATGAAACGCAATCCAGCCGCCTAAAGAATGACCTATGATTACATCGCTGGCAGTGATATTATATTTTGCAACTAATTCTTTTGCATATTGCAAAACATCTGTTTCTTTTCTGGGCGTGTCTCCCAATATTTCCCAGTTGTCTAAAAAGATGTTCTCGGTTGATTGTATATGTGGAGCAATTTTTTCAAAAATATTTGCCTTTTCGCCAAACCCGGGAATGTAGAAAATACGAGTAGTCTTAGCCATTTTTTGTAGTATCAATGCAGTTAAAAATAATTTTTATATAAGCAGAAAGTAAGATAATATTTTGATCATTGTTTTGCAAGATGCTTTAAGCAAATAAACCCCCACACTGGCGCAGGTCTCAACTTGTAACTAAACGTTTCTTCTCTTTCTCTTATCTTGATAATGTCTCACAGCTAAGCCTGTGTACGGAGGACCCCCGGAATTGATAAGTAGAACGCGGGGGTTCCCTTTACTACACGCAAGGCCATGTAAAGAGAACCAAAAGGACAAAAAGGCGAAAGCAATTTTAGGGTTTGATTATTCCCTACACCCGCACCCTGTGCGGAACCACCTGCACCCTGAGCGGAGCCACCCGCACCCTGAGCGGAGCCGAAGGGAGCGTAGTTGTTGGTTGTTGCAAAAATCAGAAATCCTACATCCGCACCCTGAGCGGAGTCACCCGCACCCTGAGCGGAGCCACCCGCACCCTGAGCGGAGCCGAAGGGAAGGGAACAATAAGCCATCGCCTTTGTTCTGTACAAAAGATTATTATGGCCCACATTATTTCAACTATATTTTTAAGGACAATGATGCAATCAACTATCGTCTTCGATTTTGGTAAAAATTGCCGTTTAACCGCGTGGAAGGTGGTAGACGATGTGGTGATGAGAGGGAGATCAAACGGAAAATTTGAAATGAGCGACGGCGGTCACGGTTTATTTCATGGCGCAGTCCCGCTGGAAAACAATGGTGGTTTTTCATCCATTCGTTATGAAAGAAAACGAATGCAGGTTGACCAATTTTCGAAGTTTATCATTCGGTTACAAAGCGATGGAAAGCACTACCAGTTCCGGGTAAAAACAAATGCATCGGATTATTATTCTTACATTTTTAATTTTTCAACCCAACCAGGTTGGCAAGTTATTGAAATACCATTCAATAAAATGGCACCTTCGTTTATAGGACGGCAACTGGATAAACCGAATTACCCTGGTAAGACCTTTGAAGAATTGGGCTTTTTAATTGGTAATAAAAAAAATGAAGATTTTAGACTTATGATCGATAAGATTGAATTGCAATAAAAAACGAGCGCTTTATTTTAAATTAGATCGCGTATACCAAATCAGCGCAGTTGGTCACCGATATTGGGTGTGCCTCTGGTTGATGGTTTACAGGGTGGTGGTTTTCCGGGTGGTGGCACATTTTGTAGGTTGTTGGTCTTCCAGCAGCCGCTCCGGTGAATGGTGTTGTCACCTTCACCCTTCAGCATGGGCGGTTACTTAAGAAAGCCCTTGGTGACAATACCAACTGCGACGGAGTTCTCCTCCATCTCCGCGAGGAGTTCCGATAGCATCGGAAGTGGTGAGGCGGCACTTGGATAGCGTTGGGGGATGCCTTCTGTCGTCGGCATGACAACACCAACGGCAACAAAAAACACAAAAAGGAGAACCAGCACGGACAAAATGGTTATCCGGTTGACCTTGGCCCATCTCAGCAAATGCTGCGTTTAACCAAATTAGCCTACTCTACCTATAGCGAAGAAAGGTTTGATAATTTTTCATTGGTACCTATGTTAGAAGGGAAAAGTGGAAATGGAAAGTAGTAGTAGTAAGAAATTAGTATTAAGTAGGAAGAAAAATAAAATTGAAGAATGTCAAGAACAGAAAGTTTCATTGCTAAAATGCATATCAATCAAACAAATTCGATCATAATACCAACTTTTCTTTTTTTGTTTAAATACTTCCCCGACTTAAACCAGATAACAGTCGATTTTTATAACTTGGTGAAACGAGTAACAGCCAATTGAATGAAAAAAATTCCTGTAAGGCAAATCACCACGCAAAATGAACCTGTTATCATCGGCCGGTTCAAGATAAGAGCTGTCGCTGACATTCTTAATGGCAATGATTTGGTGCAGGATTTACACAGGCATGATTTCTTTTTTGTCCTTGCCCTGCAAAAGGGAAAAGGTAAGCATGAAATAGATTTTACAGGCTATGAAGTTCAGAACAATTCTATATTCATCCTCCGGCCGGGGCAGGTACACCAGCTTTCTTTAGATGCTGCTTCCACAGGGTTCCTTGCAGAGTTTGATACCGCTTTTTATCATCCAAAAGATAAACTGGCTAACCAGAGATTGATTAGGGCAGGTAATAAAAACTTTTGTGCATTTGAGGCAGAGAGGTTTCAAAAACTACAGGATGTGTTAGTTTATACCTGTAATGAGTACACAGCAAAACAGGAAGGGTATATTGAAGTGATCAAAGCAAATCTTGATATTTTCTTTATAGAATTTATCAGGCAAAGTTCAAATCCGGATGGTAGTTCCAAAAAGGGCTCTACTTATACTCAGGATCGCTTTGAGGAATTTATGGCCCTGACTTCAACGCACATTGTTACCCATAAACAGGTTTCTCAATATGCGGAACTGATGAACCTTTCAACCTACCAGCTAAATGCTATTACCAAAGCAACTGTTGGAAAACCTGCTTCCGAACTCATTAATGAGCAAATCGTACTTGAAACTAAGAGATACCTGCTGGCAACCCCCAACCAGGTTAAAGACATTGCCAACCACCTGGGCTATGAAGACATCTCTTACTTTATAAGGTTCTTTAAAAAGCATACAGGCTATTCCCCAGAGGCTTTCCGAAAAAACTTGCAATAAGTCCTGTTCAACTTCATCATCATCCTATCACTCACCGTGCTACGGAAATTAGTTTTGCAATAAAATAATTGTCAAAATTTAATTTCTATAGTATGAAACCAAAGTTCAAATTTATTGCAGCCCTAAAAATCTGGCTGGTCATTTATCCATCCATTACGTTGTTTCTTTTTTTGTTTGGACAGCACATGGCTCCATTGCCGCTGTATATAAGAACATTTATTCTTACGATTACACTGGTGCCCTGGATGGTGTTTATAGGTATTCCGTTACTGGATTCCGCTTTCCGCAAGATTTCTTCAATAAATAAAAAATAAGCCGGAATGGAAAAAGTAAAAATCATATACCTGTGAAAATATTTTTAAACATCAATAAAATGGATTGCATAATATAACAATGGAAGTAACCGTCGCATCGAGAAGAAAGTTCATTAAGCAGGCAGGTATTGCCAGTGCGGCGTTGATTTTTCCTTTTAACACAAAAGCCTATTCAAGAAATAATCAAATGAAAGACAATCAACAATTCGACGTAATCATAGTAGGTGGTAGTTATTCCGGGCTTGCTGCCGCTATGGCGCTGGGCAGGGCGCTCAGGAAAGTATTGGTCATAGACAGCAACAAACCTGCAACAGGCAAACACCGCATTCGCATAATTTTTTAACACAGGATGGTAAGCCGCCTGGGGAAATTGCGACCATAGCAAAACATCAAGTAGAGCAATACAGCACCGTGCAATTCTTTAATGGTCTTGCCAAAAGTGGAGTAAAAACTAATAACGGGTTTGAAATACATACCGATACTGGTAAACGGTTTGTTGCACGGAAACTGATTTTTGCTACAGGCATTAAAGATATGATGCCCGGCATTCCCGGGTTTGCCGAAAGCTGGGGAATTAGTGTATTGCACTGCCCTTATTGTCATGGTTACGAAGTAAAGCACGAAAAAACCGGCATCCTGGGTAATGGAAATTATGGTTTTGAATTTTCGGCTCTTATTTCCAACTGGACAAAAGATCTCACACTGTACACAAACGGAAAATCTGCTTTAACTACTGAACAAACAGCCAAACTTCAGCAACATAACATTGCTATTGTTGAAGATGAAATTGAAGAAATACAACATCATAATGGATACCTGAAGCATATCCTTTTTAAGGGAGGCAAGTCAGCAGCAGTGAAAACCATTTACACCCGAACTCCTTTTATACAACATAGTTCAATACCTCAACTATTGGGCTGCCAGCTAAATGATGACGGATACATTGAAGTAAATCCGGCACAAAAAACAAGTGTATCCGGCGTATTTGCCTGCGGTGATAATACCACCCGTGTGCGGACAGTAGCCAATGCTGTGGGGATGGGTACAACTGCAGGGATGATGATAAATAAAGAACTCATAGAAGAAGATTTTTAAAACCCTAACAATTATTGCTCAATAATCTAAAATCAAAAAAAATGACAAATTTACCAAGAGCATAGAAAATTTCATTGGCAACAGCATTGATTTTTTCTCTACAAATCACAAAATCGTTTGCACAAAACACTTACCTGTCACCGCTTATCAAAGTGGTGAACAGTAATTTCAATTTTGGCGACGCAAACAATACGATGAAGTCCTTCAAAAAAGATGCAAAGGCAATTATGGCGGGTGCAACCTTCCAGGCTGGCATTACACCTGCATTTTCTGTAGTTGCAGAAACCTATTTTGTAATGAAAGGTGCTACATTAAAAGCGGATAATCCACTTACAGTTAATAAGTCAATATTGCGTTTGTACAATGCAGAAATACCTGTATTGGCGCGTTTGCATATTAATCATTTGTACATTAATGCTGGTCCTTACGTTTCTTACACAATAGGTGGCAGAATAAAGACAGAAAGCTCACAATCAATTCCTGAAAAATCAACTGCTATTTCTTTCAGCAATGTACCCGATGGTTTTAAGCGTTGGGAATTGGGTGTACAGGCACGGGCAGGTTACAATTTTCGCATTAAAAAAAGAGCCCTGCCACTTGATCTGCGGTATGGTTATGGTTTAACCAATGTATCACAGGATTCAGAAAGATACAATCGCACATTCACCATCAACATAATTGTTGTTAACCCATGGAAAACAAATCCATTTGGAAAAAAGAGAAGTTCATAAAATAAAAGCATCGGTCTGTCAGCGCAATTGCAAGCGTCCATCATAACAAATATTAAATCCCATAAAATATAGTTAATAAATTTTAAGGTAATCAAAAAAATAAATTCAAATAGAAAAACCGTCCTGGCCACCGGCGTGCTTTACTTACTTACTTTTGTTTCGATCCCGACCCTCGCTCTCTACAGTTCGGTACACGAGCCGAACTACATCATTGGCACTGGCCCGGATACTTCGATCATTATTGGCAGCATCCCCGAGATCATAGTGGCCCTTGCGGGTATCGGTACTGCCATTGCATTATACCCGGTACACAAG
Source organism: Chitinophagales bacterium (assembly GCA_038204535.1). Classification (GTDB taxonomy): domain Bacteria; phylum Bacteroidota; class Bacteroidia; order Chitinophagales; family Chitinophagaceae; genus Segetibacter. Next base: position 7,822 of record JBBRCW010000080.1, read on the forward strand.
AAGCAGAACGAAGGGGTCGCCCTGGGATTGGTGAGCTCCCGGGTTCTGGAAGCCGGCACTATTTTCGCCGGCGTTATGTTCCTGCTGACGGTGGTGACCTTGGGGCAGAATTCAGCCGGTGTGGAGGCATTAGTCACCGGCAGAACACTGGTCACCACGTATGACCGGATGTTCCTTATCGGACAGAGCTTTATGCCGGCCGTGAATGACATCTTGCTCGGCTTCCTGCTGTACCAGTCGCGGTTGGTGCCCCGGGGCCTTTCCCTGATTGGCCTCATTGGGGGGGCCGTTGCTCATAGCTGGTGACATCTGTGTGCTGTTTGGCCTCATTGGGCAGCATGACACTTCGACAGCGCTGTTCGCAGTTCCTGTTGCGATTTTTGAATTTGCGTTGGGCATCTACCTGATCGTTAAAGGCTTCAAATCAACAACAACAACTTATAACACTTCCGATGAAATAATTAAATTCGGACGGGATTAAAAAAATAAAGAATTTTAGAGTCAAAATGAAGAAACTTATTTCACAAAAGCAAGCTATAAACATCATGATAGCTTTATTGACAGCGGTGCTGGTATTTCATACACTGGTATTAACAGGAGTGATACCTTATGCCATAGTTTGGGCAGGCAAAATCAGTACTGCTGCAGAAATGAGGAAACTAGAAGCGATTTCAATTGGTGTAAATGCCTTTGCGATATTGATATTTCTTCTCAAAGCTGGCTATATCCAAAACAAAATACCAGTTAAAATACTCAATGCAATTATTTGGCTTTTAGTAGTTCTCTTTAGTTTAAATACCATTGGAAACCTTTTTGCTAAATCCAGGTTTGAATTATATTTCTTTACGCCGCTAACATTCATTTCAGCAATATTGTGTTTGCGGATAGTCATAGACAAAAAGCTGAAATAACGAACGCGTAACAATTGAGTGAATATTATTTTAAACAGAATCGGGCTTTACTTCAGATAAGTACTATTGAAGTCATCTTTTGTGCTACCCCGCAGCCTGCTACCCTGATAATTTTGTATCAGCTAATAGTTTAATTTTTAAAAACGCGATCATGGACAATGAAAGTATAAAACAAAAGCTACTCCGTACACCATTTGTAAGAATAGTATTTGGATTGTTGGTTTGCTTTGCTGCATTCATTCTTATGCAGAATATTGCAGCAAAACTTCTTGGCTTAACGTAAACATCAATTCATATATAAAGGTTAACCCGACCATGAAAAGCTATGTTTTTGTAAGCAGTTATATTATGTGGCGGCAAAGTGCCAACTACAAACTTCTTTGTTGCTTAGCGTGCCTGATTATAGCGGTAAAAATAACTGGCATTAAACTGAAATAACACCCCAGCCTTGTTAAAGCTATTAACAGAGCATGTATATTTGTTTGGGTCTTTTGGTTTATTACAGGAAGCTTCCCTCCTGCCATAAATGTCTACTATATTTTTAAACCAACGCTGCTCATGGAAAAAGTAAAAAAATATTTTGAAACCATTGGTTTTGCAGGCGATGACCTGGAAAAAATATTAAACGCTTTTGAGTTACAGGTTTTCAAAAAGAATGACTTCATTGTGGAAGATGGCAAAACAAGCAGGTATATTGGCTTTGTAGAAACAGGTATGTTTCAGTATTATGTTATAAAAGACGGAGAGGAAAGAACTACCTGGGTATCTATTGCCAACACTTTTTTCTCTTCAATATTGAGCTTTTTAAGCGAAACCCCTGCTCATGAAAATGTAAAGGCACTGGTGGATGGAAGTATCAGCATGATTAGCAAAACAAACCTAAAAATACTGGTGAATGAAATACCATCGTTCAAGAATTTTTACATTGGTTTATTAGAAACCTCCATGTGTGGCATTGATGCCAGCCGCCACGATTTAATAGTATTGACAGCAGAACAGCGCTATGACAAAATGCTTAAAAATGAACCCCATCTTTTACAACAGATTCCCTTACAACATTTAGCTTCAATGCTTGGGGTAACTCCACGCCACCTGAGCAGGATAAGAAGTAATATCCGTTGATTTTTTCTTTTAGACATTTGTCCGGTAGAAGAAAACACACTATTCTGAGCTTTGCATTATTAAATCAAATTAAAAATGCAAAACAAAATGAAACAGACAATCACAACAATTCTTTTGCTCGTAACAAGCACCGTTTTTTCTCAAACCCTGTTCTCTAAACACGAATTCAGCATCAACGCATTCCGCAACCCTTCTATCGGCGCAGAATACCGTTACCGCCATGTTTCGGTACATGCAGGTTATTACATTACTGCATTGGAAAAGAATGTAACTACCAAATTTGTAAAGGTTGGCGTAACAGGCTGGTTTCTGCCTGTCGGCAAAAAAGAAAACCCTTCTTCTTTTTATGCAGGCGCATCGTATTTAAGGGGCATTAACCTTGACTACAAAGATGAGAATGCTTTAGGCGTGGAAGCCGGTTTCAGATGGATGATCTGGAAAGGTCTTAATGTAAGGATTGGCGCTATTGCACTGGCGGCTAAAGGTCACGATGTGAAGATCAATCCCACACCCGGTATCAGTTATTCATTTTTTATAAAATAAAAACTATGAAAACCATACTTGGAACAGGACAATCAGGACTTGCAGTAATGCAGGTTCTGATTGATAAAAACCCCGGCGAAGAAATACTGCTTGTAAACAGAACCGGAAAACTCAATATATCATTACCTGAAAATGTAAAACTGATTGCAGCAGACGTATCCAATGCGGCCGATATGGAAGCCATTGCCAACAAATCGGAACTGATATTCAGTTGTACAGATGTACCGTATCAGCATTGGAAAGATTTTTATCCTGCTACTGCAAAGGCCTTAGCCCATGCATTGCGTAAAACCAATACCAGGCTTGTTTTTGCAGATAATTTATATTCCTACGGAAATGTTTTGGGCAAAGAAATGCATGAAACCATGCCGCATGCCGCAAAAACAAAAAAAGGAAAAATAAGGGCGTCGGTTATACAAACGCTTCTTACATCGGGTGATGAATTTAACAGCCGGGTGGCATTTGTAAAAGCTGCGGACCTTATCGGGCCCAATATCCATAAAGGTCTTTTTGGTACCGATTTTCTGCAAAGGCTTTACCAGGGCAAAAGAGTAAGCTTGTTTGGTAACATCGCTCTGCCGCACACATTCACTTATATAAATGACTTTGCCATCGCCATGGTTAATGTGGGAACAGCGCCTGACGCATTTGGACAAATATGGCATGTACCCAATGCGCCTGCGTTAAGTGTTGACAAATGGACACACTTGTTTGAAATAATAACAGAAAAACAAATTAAAAAAGCGGTACTGCCAAAGTTTTTCATCCGCTTGATTGGCTTTTTCAATGCATTCATAGGTGACCTTTATGAGTTGGCATACCAGTTTGAATATCCTTACCTCGTAAATCATGATAAATACGTAAACCGTTTTGGAAATCATGCCAGCTATCCTTCAGACATTGTAAAAGCAACTATAGCATGGTACCTGTCAGTTCATAATAATTTACCTAAGCAACACGGAAATAAGGACTAATGAAATTATGGACAAATGTCCTGTAACAGGTATTTTCTGTGGTTCATCTTTGTACTGTCAATCAAAGCAAAACTCAAAAAAATGAAAAATAATCTTAGAACAACCGGCATCTTATTAATTACAGGAGCCATTGCACTCCTTATTCCCTACGCTATCTTAACCATCATTTTTGAATACCCGGTTATTCTGCGGCAGGATACGGGCATCATCCTTACTAAATTTCAAAAGGGCGGCAGTTTATTAATATTTACCTGGTTTGCCTTTGCCATCACAGGTATTCCGTTAATCCCCGCATACATCATGATCGGGCAGAAGTATGAAACTGAAGCACCGCTGGTACGCATGGCTACTACTATTGGCGTTATTGGCCTGATTGTGCAAATTGTTGGTTTGCTGCGCTGGACATTTGTAGTGCCTGTGCTGGCCGATGCTTTTACCCATGCCACAGATGAAGCCACCAGGGCTGCTGCCGTTGTGTCGTTTAAAACCATCCACCAGTTTGCTGGTGTTATACTTGGCGAACATTTAGGGCAGTTATTTACCATTGCCTGGACGGTTATGATGAGCTTTTCATTTGCAAAATTAAAACTGATGCCTAAATGGGTAAACTGGCTTGGTATAACAAGTTCATTTATCTACCTGCTGGCCCAGGCCGAATTATTTGCCACCGTTATACCAGGTTTCCCGGTTTGGGATATGGCAGGTTTTATCGGCAGCACACTCTGGTTGATTTGGGTAATCATTGTAGGTATTAATTTTCTGAAAAATAAAAATTAAATTAACTCTTTTAAACAAATACTAATAAACATGACTTCAGCACACATTCTATATATTCCGACTATCTTTTTACTTGGGGTAATCGTAGGTTCCCTGATTCGTAGTCAAAATCAATTACCTGTTACCAATGATGAAAGACAATCCTCAATGAGGGGAATGCGAGTTAGTGGACGGGTTCTCTTAAGTTCGTTTTTGGTTTTTGTATTAGTTTTTATTGGTACTCACTTCCTCGAAATCCCACGTTCATCTAAAGCTGTGGTCAAAGAATTAAATGGTCAGGAAATTTTCGATAAAAAACCATCATATTCAAGTGAGGAAGTTTATGCCCGTATATCAAATTTCCCGGAAAATGGCATTCAACTATACAAGCAATTCACCTATACAATTGATATACTATTTCCGCTTACACTTTTTTCATTCTTATTTCTTCTTGCTCAATATGCTAAGGAGAGGTCAATGACAAATTCTAAGATTAAACTCTTTCTGTTGGTATTTCCATTGCTCTGGTTCATTAGCGATATGATTGAAAATGCAAGTGTTTTTCATCTGTTATCTATCTTGCCCGGGGAGAATGTTCAATTGGCAGGGATCTTAGGATATATCACAATAACAAAATTCTTACTTTTACTCCTCTCTATACTGGCTCCTGCGATGGCTATCGTTGCCTCAAGCCTCAGGAATAAAGCATAAGCCCGGAGTGGACTTAAATCGCATTCATATTACCCATCCTTAAAAAAAGTCAACACTTGCTGCAATTGGCTCCTCATAAATACATTGCTTCTTATTTTGGTATTAATCCAACCAGTTTCAGCAAACTATTCAATAGAATAAAGCTATAGTGTTGGTATAGTTGGCTTTGGAGTCCAGTTATTCTGTCAACCGAAATCTGTTATTCGCATTAGACGCATCTTACTTTTTTGCAGGAGGACATGTAAAAGCAACGGGTAAAGGGAAGGGTATTAACTATCTCTCATTCAAAGGCACTTGTAAGTTTTGAGTATATCAGTTTTTTAAAAAATTAATCATTTTCCTGAAATGATTTCTTTTGCATATACTTTACTCTTCAGATTTCACGAGGCTGTAAACCCTATCTACAGTAAAGTTCAGTCCGCTTTAGTTGAGCGAGTACGAGCATTTTATTTTGTAAGGCAAAATTTCATCCAACGAATAAAATATTTATACATTCTGATTCAGAATTAGCAATGAAACCTAATGAATTAACCTGACTTTCCTGTTATTTTTTAGAATATTCTGCCCTGGAAAATTATCCATCTCATTGCGTTCTTTCTCCATTTTTTAACCCTTTGTGCTGTACCATCTTTGCACAGTCAATAACGACAACAACTATAAAAAAATAAAACAATGAAAAAATTCACAGTTCCATCAAGAGATGAAGTAGCACCAGCCAACCAAACTATTTTTGACAATTTGAACAAAGCGCTTGGCTTTGTGCCCAACCTGTATGCAGCCATTGCGTATTCCGATAATGGCTTAGGTAGATACCTGGCTTATCAAAATGCAAAAACAACTTTAAGTGACAGGGAAAAAGAGGCAGTTAACCTGGTTGTGAGCCAGGTAAATGGCTGTATTTATTGCCAGAGTGCGCACACCGTAATTGGTAAAATGAATGGTTTTACAGACGAGCAACTGCTTGATATCCGCAGAGGTTCTGCAACCGATGCCAGGCTGAATGCCTTGGTACGATTAGCCGAAAGCATTACCAAAAACAAAGGCAGGGCAGATGCAGCGCTGGTTGACAATTTTTTCGCACAGGGATATACCAACGAAAATCTCGTTGACCTGATTTTGCAGGTGAGTGATAAAGTGGCGATGAATTATTTGCATAACCTGATACAAATACCGGTTGATTTTCCATTGGCTCCATCACTTGAAATGGATTTGGCTGCCAGCAGCAATTAAAATAAGCCAACAATCAGTCAGAGGACCGGAATGATTTTCCGGTCTTTCTGATTTGATCTATTGGCTAAAAATGCTACATCAATAAAAGCTGAAATATTGCTCCCGGAAAGCATCAAATCCATCCGGAGAAAATTGTCCATCCCTTTGCGTTCATTCTCCATTTATAAAAACAGAATATAGTTGCAGCTTTGTATGGTAAAAGAAAAACAATGACGATAACAAAAAATACGCTCATTAAAAAGTCGGATTACGCAGGGTATCTTGAAAACGGTATCGGTTACAACCAATACAAACAAAGGATGGCAGAAGACCTGGCTTTAAATGCCGACCTAAAAATTAAGGAATACATCAACCTTAATCAAAAAAGAATGCACAGGGTGGAAAAAACATTTGTTCCAGGCGCACGGATTACAGAACAAATAAAAAATCTAAAGCATAAAACCTATTGGCTGATACTAGCCGAACACTGGTGTGGAGATGCCTCGCAAACACTTCCTGCTTTTAACAAAATTGCAGAGCTGAGTGAAGGAAAGATAGAAATGAAATTGGTATACCGTGACCAGAACGATGAGCTGATGAATGCGTATCTTACCTATGGCACCCGTTCCATACCAAAGCTGATTCAGTTGGATAAGCACTATAATGTAACAGGTATTTGGGGGCCGAGGCCAACGCCTGCACAAAAATTAGTGAAGGAATTAAAACCTAATCCTGCCACTGCTGCCACTTATGCAAACGAACTGCACCTCTGGTATGCCAAAGACAAACAGCAAACTTTAGAGGCAGAAATTTCAGGATTGTTATTCAGGACAAACATGTTTTGCCCGGATTGTTTATCATAACTAAAAAATAAAAACATGGAACAAAGACCACCATTGCCCCCGTTTACAGTAGAAACAGCAAAGCAAAAAATACAAATGGCAGAAGATGCCTGGAACAGCAAAGACCCTGAAAGGGTGTCAAAAGCATACACCCTCAACAGCGAATGGCGAAACCGGAATGTTTTTGTTAACGGGCGGGAGCAAATCGTTTCCTTTCTTTCGGATAAATGGAAAAGGGAATTAAATTATAGACTGAAGAAAGAATACTGGGCGCATACGGATAACCGAATTGCTGTACGATTTGAATATGAGTATCAAAATGTGGAGGGGCAATGGTTCCGTGCTTATGGCAATGAAAACTGGGAGTTTGATGAAAACGGTTTGATGAGAAAGCGGTATGCCAGCATCAATGATTTGCCGATAGAAGAATCAGAACGAAAATTATAAAGCAACAGTAATGAAAAATGAAATAGAAAAAAGCAAATCTGCGGATGAACCAATTGTTATACCAGATGAATGTGGAGACAGTATGTGGTAAACCGTTTTGGAACAGTCAGCATTTATGCAGACTTTGAGGCAAGCGGCTAAAGCAGAACAAGAAGATAAAAAGTCTTAAATAAAATTATCATGGCAAAGAATTTTGCTTCACTGGCATTTACAGATGCCGTAAAAGCAATGCAGGAAAAAATGGGCAGCAGAAAAAGTTATGCCCGAATGGAAAGGGAAACATGGGTTGATGGGTTAACAGAAAATGAAATTGATTTTATCAGCCAGCAGAATAGTTTTTATATGGCTTCTATTGGAGAAAATAGTTTTCCTTATATACAGCACCGTGGTGGCCCAAAAGGATTTGTAAAAGTGCTGGATGCAAAACGAATTGGGTTTATAGATTTTAAAGGAAATATGCAATATATTTCGGTTGGCAATATTGCCACCAATAATAATGTGGCGATAATCATTGTTGATTATCCTTCAAGAACAAGATTGAAAATTTTAGCCAAAGCAGAAATTGTAGAATTAAAAGATAGCCCGGTATTATATAATTCACTTGATTTGAGTGAATATAAATTCAAACCAGAACGGATGATGGTGCTGCACGTAGAAGCCTACGACTGGAACTGTCCCCAGCACATTACGCCCCGCTACACGGCAGAAGAAATTGAGCTGGCATTTGCCCCGCAAAAACAATATGTTTTAAAACTGGAGGCAGAAGTGAAGGAATTGAAAGAGAAGTTGAACGAAAGATAGGGTATTGCTCAATAAAGAACCAGCAGTACCCCGCAAGTGTAGGCTACCGTGTGTACACAAATGCATTAGGAACACGGATGACACAGATTGAACGGATTTTAAAAGATTATTGGTCTGTAGAAAATTATTAAATCGTTTCTAAACCTTTGAAAACTGGCAATAAAACGGCTTTCAAGGCAAAGTAGAATTAAAGCATCTTTATTTTATCCGTTTTATCCGTGTCATCCGTGTACCCTTTTTAACAACAAAGATGTGACTACACGGTAGGCAAGTGTGACGGGGCAGGCAGCAACAAAAGCTTCATATTAGTAGTGCCGCAGGGCCCATAAAAAAACATCATGGCAAAAGAATTAAAAAGAGTAGTTATAACTGGTATGGGTGCCATTACACCCCTGGGAAATTCAGTTGATGAATTTTGGAGAAATATTATTGCGGGCAAAAGCGGCGTTGACTTCATTACAAAATTTGATACTACCAACTTTAAAACAACGTTTGCAGCCGAAGTAAAAAATTTTAACCCGGCTAACTATTTTGAAAAAAACGAGGCACGTAAGTATGATCTATTCACGCAGTATGCAGTTGCAGCAGCAGATGAAGCAATAAAAGATGCGGGTATCGACTTTGCTAAATTAAACAGGAACAAAATTGGTGTCATTTGGGGTTCGGGCAATGGCGGCATACAAACCTTCCAGGACCAGTTGATTGAATTTGCAAAGGGCAACGGTCAGCCAAGGTTCAATCCTTATTTTATTCCGAAAATGATTGCTGATATTCCATCGGGGGTTATTTCTATCCGTTATGGTTTACGGGGACTTAATTTCTCTACAATTTCGGCCTGTGCTTCTTCTAACCATGCCATTATTGATGCCTGTAATTACATCCGGTTAGGAAGGGCAGATATGATCATTACCGGTGGTTCAGAAGCTCCCATCAACGAAAGTTCTGTAGGTGGATTTAACGCTTCAAAAGCTTTATCAACCAACAATGAAAATCCGCAGGCTGCCAGCAGGCCATTTGATGTACACCGGGATGGTTTTGTAATGGGTGAAGGCGCTGGCGCATTGGTTATTGAAAGCCTGGACAGCGCATTAAAAAGGCGTGCCCCCATTTTAGCAGAAATTATCGGCACCGGTATGGCGGCAGATGCTTACCATTTAACGGGTACCCACCCCGAAGGGGAAGGTGCATATTTAGGAATGATGGATGCATTGGATGACGCGGAAACAGACGCTTCACAAATAGATTATGTAAATGCGCATGCAACATCCACACCGCTTGGTGACGAAAGCGAATTAAAAGCAATTGCCCGGGTTTTTGGAGAACGGCAAGATTTGAACATCAGTGGTACTAAATCCATGACGGGTCATTTGCTTGGGGCGGCAGGTGCCATTGAAGCAATAATTTGTGTAAAGGCCATCCGGGAAAATATTGTTCCGCCAACTATCAATACAACTGAAGTGGAAGGCGGTTATCAGGATAAATTCAACTTAACTTTAGGTAAGGCGCAATCAAAAGAAATCGCAATTGCCATGAGCAATACATTCGGATTCGGCGGCCATATTGCAACAACCATATTCAAGAAATATCAAAACTGATTAATGCTCAATCAATCAACCTTTACTTTGGTAAATCCGCAAAACGGTAACCTTGCCTTTAAACTGTTCTATTTTGATGACAACGGATTTTTCGACCACCTGCAACGGCAGAATTATTATTCGCTCATTTTTGTAAAAGAAGGAGCCGGTAAAGTAAAAGCAGATTTTTCGGAGTATGATTTTGAAGCCAATGCATTGTTTGCTTTTGCGCCCTATCAGCCGTTCATGTTTACTGCCGATCAACCAATAAAAGGCCTGGCCATTTATTTTCATTCCGAATTCTTTTGTATACATAAACATCACAAGGAAATTTCCTGTAATGGCATTTTGTATAACAATGTTTATCAGCCGCCCTTTGTTAATGTAGATAAAAATTCTGCCGCTACATTTGACATGCTTTGTGACCAGATCAAAACACAAATGCAGAATCCGGCATTGGCACAGTATGAATTGTTGGTTTCCTACCTCAAAATATTTTTAATTACTGCAGCAAGGCTAAAAACGGAGCAGCAGCCCCCGGCTCCGGAAACAGTTACTGACAATAAAGAACCCTTCATTTTGCAAAAACTGAAAGACGCCATTGAAGAAAATTTCAAGACCAAACACTCACCCGCTGAATATGCTGAACTGCTGTACATCTCTCCAAAAGCATTGGCTAAGATTACCAAATCGTATTTTAATAAAACGCTTTCGCATCTTATTAATGAAAGAATAGTCATCGAAGCCAAAAGAGAACTCTACCTGACCAGTAAAACCGTAAAAGAAATTGCCTGGGAACTAGGCTATGAAGATGAATACTACTTCAGCCGGTTCTTTAAGGTGAATGCAGATGTTTCGCCACAGATGTACCGGGAAACGGTGGGCTATGCCAGGGCAGAAGCATAAATTGGGAGAGCAACGCGCATGAATAATGAAGTTTTTCGGTCGCCGGAGCTAATGTGGCGAAGGCCCTGCTTTCAGGATAGATTGCCTTAGTATTAGCAGTTCCGGAGCATTAATTTTTGAGGTGAAACGAGAATTATTAGAGGAATTCCGGTGGTTGTAAATTTGTTAAACTGATAAAATCCTATACGATTTGGTTTTACGGTTTTCAATTCTTTGTTGATAGCCAGCATTTATGTATTTAAATAGGCGTTGGCCAGTTTGTTTTTTTTCTTATTTAAGTTGCCTGGCCCAAAACTGATCTTCATATCTTTTATTGTTTCGCCATTTAATTGATCCCTTGTCCGTTTCTGACACCTGGTTGTCAAATCTGTAGCTTTTAATCATTGGATCTTTGCACAATAATTAGGAACTTAGCCTGTTTGGCTGAAAGTAATTAACAGACTCAAAAACAATAAAATGATCGAAATAATTTCAGGACTGGTTGTAGCTTTAGGATTAATATTCGTGACAGTGGTCTAAATAAATTTTTTACAACCAGGCTTATTGCGTCAGCCATATTGGTAGCTATCGCCTTTATATATGTTGGGTTTTCCCTAAAAGATAATGCAATTCCTTTTATTATATCGGAAGTTTCAATGGCGATAGTGTTTTTCTTTCTGGCTATTATTGGTTTTACCTATAGAAGTTCTCTCTTAGGATGTGGTATTATACTGCATGGAGTATGGGATATCTTTCACCATAATGGCTGGTTTGTGAGTACTCATATTCCTGTTTACTGGCCAGTATTTTGTATTACAATTGATTTGATCTACGGAGTGTACCTGTTATATATTTTTAAAAAATTACCTGCCTGAATTTAAGCTTAAAACAGTAATATTATATCATAAAACTGAATGTCATGTCTGCAAAAGTTTTATTTGTAAAAAATATGGTTGCCATCGCTGAGCCCTTGCGGCGGATTATCTACAAACTGGTATCATCTTAATTTCCGCCGAGGTAAGGGGTTCTCAATATGTATGTCCTTGCTTTAGCGGCAATCCTTTGTACATGATATTAAAAGAAGCATTGCGTCGCACCTGTTCGCTATTCCAAACATCACCCACATTGTCATCAATTTTCTTGGGGGCAGGTTTGAAAAGTATACTTATGTGTTCGTTCGTATATGCCGGAAATGATACTTGCCCTGCTTGCAGCACAAATAAGCGTGGTGACGAGTCCATTTTTAAATTAAGTTCCTGTAGTGGCTAGTCTGTCCATTTCAGGTGTAGTGGCAAATTTATTACCCGCATACCTTAAAGCGTCCCACCGCTGATCATCCGTTAATATAAAAATGATGTTGGGCTTTCTACTTATCCTGCTTTTTGACGTTTTTTGTCACACACCGCTGTGCTTTAAGCAGCAACCTAAGGCCAGCATCAAAAAGGAAATAGAGTATCTCATCATGCTTTTTCTATTTATCAAACCCATCACCTAACAATGAAACATTTGCTTTGCCTGTTGAAGAAGAAGGAGCATTAACCATAGGATAGCCGTTGCTACATGTGGTGGCCTACAACATTGAACTTTTATTGAATAAAATACTTAACTCATGTAGCGACTTATGATAAAAGAATTCAATTAGTTGTTGTATTACGATATTGTGCAGTCTATTTCTTTGGTAGTTGTTTAGCTGGCTCTTTACAGTGTCTCGGTGATTGACCAATATGCTATCTCATAGCTTTCTCCACACCTGCCGCAGCTCAGTGTTTAATGCAATCAATAATTTCCAAATGCTTAGTAAGTGTTTCCTTTGGCGTGGGTAACAAACCGGACCTGAATGAGTGCAATAAGAAGTGACCGATTTTACTCATCTTCTGAACTATAACACTATCCGTCATTTCCATCATCTTAAGGTGATAAAGCCTGGCATTATTGCGATACTCTTCCGAAATAATTTTTTTGATAAACGGTATACAGCATTTACTCAGCTTTTCATCCATGCTAACATGAGAAGCATGTTCAGCAAGTTTACGAACAGCAAGACCCTCCAATAACTCACTTACGTCAAATGTAGTAACTGGCAAGAAGACGATCAATCTCCAAAATTCCCTTACTTACCTGTTTCAATCCACCAGCCTTTCATACAACTCCATCAAGCCTGCTTTACGGAACTACTCCCCGGTAATTGCCGGATTACTGATAGCTCCTTTGGTATCAATTGCTGCTTCATCAAACAGAATTGATGAATTCGTTTTCTCCATTTTTCAATTCATCCTAAGCCCGTTATAAAACATTT
>JBBRCW010000081.1:0-20706 GCA_038204535.1 Chitinophagales bacterium
CGCCGATTGAGTTTATCGGTTCTTTCAACAACCTCACGGTTTTCGAAAGCCAGTCTTTCGACCGCCCGGTACATTGTTCCGGTTGCTTATTACAGTCCGATTACTCAGGCCGCAATACCGGTAAGCTACTACCCGTGGAAGAGTAGGTTTTTCTTACGGCTACCCGTATAAAACAATCCAATCAAGACCTTTGCAGGTCGCAAAACAACTTCCAGCCCTGCTATTGCAAATACTTTTGTTTGCGTAGCCCTTCTATTTGTCAATAATTGTTGTTTTTAGCCACTTGTAAATAGTCTCCGTGAAATTGGGTGTTGCTTTGAACCAAAAGTCTGTTGGCTTGCCAACAAGATGCATTTCATGTGTTGTGTTCGGAAACATAACTATTTTGTAATTTTTATTACCTGCTTGCTTTAATGCGTTTTCAATGTTTTGAAAAGAAGGGTATCCCGGAGACGTTAGGTCCTTATCACCTTTGAGTATCAGAACAGGTTGTTTTACTTTTTTCCAGTAATCAACAGCATTGTAACTGCCGATATTACGATAGTAACGGAAGAAATAAGTTGTAGAATCAATATTTCCGATATAGTCCTGAAACCATTGCTGCTTCTCAAACTTTTTTGCTTCAGAAACTAATTCTTCATATCCTTTTCCAGTTGCAGCAAATTTCAAATATTTTTCCATCACCATCATGGCATTGTTGTAGTCACTGCCTGAAACATACTTTTTAAACCTGTTTTGTACTTCATACCAGTCAGATTCCTCCATAGATACACCAGCACTTGCGGCACTGATGCCAAAAGATAGCTTTGGATACATAGCTAAAAGCATAGGACAAATAGAGCCCCCTTGGCTGTGTCCATAAACTCCAATTTTTTTTGTATCTATCTTTGAATTTCCTTCTAATAATTGTATTCCTGCAACAGCATCTTTTGCCAAATCCTGAAATGAACTGTTTCTCCAGTTGCCTGTGGATTTTCCAACCCCTCTTTTGTCGTAAATCAAAACTGCAATTCCTCGTCTTGCAAAATAGTCTGCAAAGTATGCTGATGCAAAACGTGGCTCAGATCCTGAACCATGCATAAAAATAATTGCTGGTACTTGCTTGATACTTTTCGGCATGTATAGACTACCCGATAATTTAACCGTATCGTTTATAAAAGTTACTTCCTGTTTGTTATAAGGTAATGGTGCATCTTTTTGTTTAATCAGATAAAAATTTGCTTTTTGTTTTCCCTTTGTTATTGTCCCGGTAAAGACACTCCCTGTTATTTTTCCATCAAAATCCCATTTATCAAAGTCACCAACAAGTGAAAATGTTATTAGTTGCTGGATACTGTCATAAGTCACCTTCTGTAGTGGAATGTCTAAAGCTCTTTGTTTGTCTGAACTATAAGTAGCTTTATAATTTTTGTTACTTTTTTCAAAATGAATTCTAAACAAATAAGAGAAACTATCCACCGAACATTCGCCCACCCAATTACCATCAAGATTTTGAGTTTTACTTTTTTGCCCATAGGAGTTAAACAGAGTAAAAAATGCAATCAAAGTTAGAAGTCCTCTGAATTTTTTTGGGTGTGTCATAATTATATTCTTTTGTTTACTTAGGGTGTGGCGATAGGGTTACGCACAACGATCAGGGCTTGGCGATGAACTGGTATTTGAAAATCGTCAGCCGAAACCGCAGCCCAATGTAGAATTAAAAATTTAATGAATGAAATACCAAAGCTAAATGCTTAACGTCCTGCGTGGACTGAAGAACCATAGCCAACCAAAAGCCGAGGCTGACAACGTCCAGCCAGTTTATTGCCAAGCCCTTTGTTATAGGCCGCCTTTCGGTCTGTCCACCGGGGAAAGTTTGTGGCAAGTGAACGACTTTTTAAAAGAGCGTTCCAAAAGTATTGGTTTTAGAGTTTTGTTGGTCACGTATCCAACCATGAGCGACTGATCACCACCGACAAGCCAATCCCGAAAGCAAAGAAGGCAAAAATTAGAAAGGCGCTTTGCTAAAACACCAGCTCACCTGTCCGCCGAAACCTGCTGCGCATTAATGAGCAATCTTTTAAAATCTCCATGCGTTATGTTTTGTCTCACGAGGCGACAACGGTTGCTCACACCAGCAAACTAAAAACGTGCAAAAAATCTCTCACAGAAACTGCACCAGCAATACGTTCAGTGCAACCAGTGAGACAAGTCAAAGAAGCCGTAAAAGTTCAACGGGAAAAGTCAAAGCGAGCTTTACAAAATCTGTCCAACCTACAAAAGGAGTGAGTTAACGATCCCGCAATCTTTCTCGCACGAATGAGCCCAAAATTAAGTGAAGCGCTCCGCAAAACTACTCCAACCAGCGAGCCGAAAAAGTAGTGAACCGTTCTGCATAATCTCTCCCGCCAGCGTGCTTAAAAAGTGGGAGACAACTCTGCAAAATCAGTCCTACGAAACCAGCCTGCGAACTGTGCGCCTGCCCGTGATTTTTTTTCAAAGGTGGCCTATAACTAACTAATTTGCCTGCTGCCATTTTGATGCAAGCACAAGAGGGCGACGCAACCCAAGCCCAATTGCTGCAAAAAAGCCCGGCCCACAAAAAAGCCGGCAGTTATAATTATTTACCAAAACGGTTCTTTATAAGAGGAATAAACGGCGATGATGGTAACAATTAGTTCATCTTCATTAATGTGATAATGAACCAGGTGTGGAAATTTTTTAATGGCAGCACAACGAATATCGTCGTAACGAACTGTCGCAAAAAAAGGGTTTCTGTTGATTGTATTAAGTGTTAACTGTAACTGGGCAGCAAACCGTTTACCAAGGCTGGGTTGTTGCTTTTCATAATAATCAACTGACTGGTCTATGTCATCAAGGGCAACAGGTGAAAAGATTATGGTAAAACTTTTCATTTGGCCAGTTGCTTTATTTTTTTTGTAGCCTCATTCCAGCTAACCACTTTAGTAGGATCTCTCTTTAGGTCTTTAAGGCGTTTTCGCACTTCTTTTTTTTGCCATTCAGGAACGGGTGCTTCTTCCAGCAGTTCTATGGCATCCATTTTCTGGAGATCTTTAAGAACATCGGCGGCATAATCTTTTTTAATTCGCACATATAATGTATCTGGCATAAGAATATGTTTAATTTATAAAGCAAAAGCCTTACTGGCATTTGCATTTTGGACAATATTATCAATTACAAAATTGATTTTTTTCTTTAGTATTCGTATCAGGTTTTTTAACAAAGGAGGTAGTACAGGGTAATCTTCAAGATGATTATCGTGTGGCTTTTGTTCTTTCTCGGGGCATTTTTTTGAACCTGTCAAACCTAAACAATCCGGGAAAGTCTCTTAAGCCAACTGTTGTTCAAACCTTTAAATCTTTTAAAACCATGATGAACCAACCTCCCAATAAAAGAAATCCCCCCGTCAGCGTTCGAATTGATACAGCCTCTATTAAAACGGTTACAATAATTTTTAGCTGAACAAATATTCCAAATCTTCCCTTGTAAGGTTTTTTACAAAACCACTGTCGTCGGTTATAAGGTCGGCGGCAAGTGCACGCTTTTTTTCCTGCAGCGAAAGTATTTTGTCTTCAACCGTGTCTTTACAGATCATGCGGTAGGCAAAAATATTTTTGGTTTGCCCAATACGATGCGTACGATCTATGGCCTGTTGCTCAACTGCGGGGTTCCACCAGGGGTCAACAATATACACATAGTCGGCGGCGGTCAGGTTTAAACCCACACCACCGGCTTTTAGCGAAATAAGAAAAACCCGGCAGGTAGAATCGTTTTGAAAACTCTGAATGGCCTTCTCGCGATCGGGGGCGCTGGTGCTTCCATCAAAATATTCGTACTTCACACCCATCTGTTCCAGTCTGCCGCGTATCAAGGCCAGCATACCCAAAAACTGGGAGAACACCAAAGCCTTATGATCGCTGATATTTTCGGTTATCTCCCGTACCAGCTCATCCAGTTTAATAGACACATTGGGAAACTTTTCCTGGTCGTTCATAATTGCAGGACTATCACATATCTGGCGCAGCTTCATTAAGCCCTGCAAAATGGTTAACTGCGATTTGTTGATGCCCTGGTTTTCTACCACGCCCAATATCTTATCTCTAAAATCGTTTCTATAAGCATCATAAATTTTGCGCTGTTCATCGCCCATTTCGCAAAACAATATCATTTCGGTTTTCTCGGGTAGGTCTTTGGCTACCTGCTCTTTGGTGCGGCGAAGTATAAAGGGAAACAACAATTTGCGCAAATGATCTTTTTGTTCCTTCTCGCCAAATTTATCTATTGGAATGGCAAATTCCTGTTTAAAAAATTCCATGGTACCCAGCATGCCCGGGTTTAGGAAGTTCATTTGGGCAAAAATGTCGAACGTATTATTCTGCAGCGGCGTACCGCTCAGGCACAGGCGGCTCTTTGCCTTTAAAAGGCTGGCAGCCTTCGTAACCTTGCTCGATGGATTTTTAATTGCCTGGCTTTCATCGAGAATGATATAATCAAATTCGGGCTCCACAAACAATTTGATATCGCTGCGCAGAGTTCCGTAAGTAGTAATAATCACATCTATTTCAGGGTCCATGATCGCATTGCGGGTGCGGCTTCCCCCGTGGTGTATGTAATGCACCAGGGATGGAGTAAACTTTTTAATTTCATTCTCCCAGTTGTACATCAGCGTGGTAGGGCAAACCACCAGGGCTTTAAGCTTACCATTTTGGTGTTTCAGGTGATGAAGAAAGGAGAGCGCCTGCACCGTTTTACCGAGACCCATGTCATCGGCAAGTATACCTCCCCATTTTACCTCGTTTAAATAGTTTAACCAATGGAAGCCCGACTCCTGGTAAGGACGCAGAATGGGCTTTAAATGTTCCGGTGCCTCAATAGTCTCTATATTCTTAAATTCCTTCAGCTTGTCGTACCGTTCTTCCAGTTGAAAAAACAGTTCTTCTTCATCGCGGCTTTCGTATAGCTCCTCTATCACACTAAAATGATAGCGGCTCAGCTTCATTTTTTCTGATTTTCCTTCGCCTACTCTAAATAACAGCGAATATTTCTTGATCCACTCTTCGGGCAGAATTCCCAGCGAACCATCCTGCAGGGGAACAAACTGCTGTTTATTAGCCAGGGCCTTTTTTACGTCGGCTACGGTTATCTTTTGCTCACCAAAAAATATTTCGACCTTGGCATCGAACCAATCGGTATGACTACTGATATAAATTTTAGTGGAAGGCTTTGCGGTGTTGAACCTGAAATTCTTCAATGCTTCAAAACCATACACCGGCACATCCATATCTTTCATGGCATCTACAAACAAAAAGAACCAGTTGTTCTTTAACACCTCGCCACCTTTCAGCACCAGGCTATTGGTGCCATCGGGCCTTATAAAATTTGAGTGCAGTTTTTCAATCTTCTCAACAAAAGCTTTTTCTTCGGCCGTATTTCGCTCAATAACCAATAAACGGTCTTGCCGGGGGATGATAATCTTTTCTTTATCCTCTGGCTTTACTTCGTAACCTTTGTACTCGAACGCCGGTTGAAAAACCAGGTAATCGCCCTTTTCTTTGAGCATTAATTTTACTACCGGCTTCAGGTCTTTGATCTCTTCGCGCTTAACGTTATTAAACTGCACGTTATAGTCTTTCGCCAGCGGTAATATAAAAGATGTCAACTGTTTATTCCAGTTTTCCTCTGAAATGGTCATTTTACCGGTGGGCAAAAACTTTTCGGCCAATAGCACATCATCTGACTTTTGCCACAGGTAAATACTGTCGTTATGCTGAAACAAAAGGGGAGAAGCGTTTTCGTTACTGGCTAAAGGCACTTCCAGGTGGTCAACTTTTACAAAACACTCTACCTCGTAACTTTTAGTTTTGTATGTTATGCTAATGTTTAGCTGCGCCGTTTCGAGCGACAAATGAATTGGTTGCAGGTTGGCGGTAGTAAAGGTTTTTTTGGGGGGAAGAATAAAGGTAAAATGCGGACTTGCATCGGCAAAGATCTTGTTGTACCTGGGCTGAAGGTATTCAACAATTAAATGCCGGGTTTCCTCGGGCAATTCATCGTTGTGCTGCTGAATAATATTTTCCCAAATGCCACTAAATGGTGAGTTCCGGTTTAGGTACCGGCTTACTTCGCCCGGCTGCAGTTTGCGTAGTTGCTGTACCAGCATTTTATCGTCTTCGCTAAATACCTCGGTATTTACGTATTTACCAAGGTCTATCTTTTCGGTTTTGCCGGCGTAACCTTTTCTTTCTTCGTTGGGTTCGCCTTGCACGCTTTCAACAATTACAAAAGGATATTGATCTGTTTGCAAAAACACCAGACCCAGTTGCATTGGCGCCAATCGTTGGGTTGTTTCTTCTTCAACTTCCACCTCAGCGGTGGCGTATGCCGGCAACGGCTTGGGTTTTAAACCTAGTGCGCTGGGGGCTATTCTTTTTATAGAACTGTCAAGCACCCGCAAAAAAGGCTTATTGTCTTTATAGGCAAATTCAAATTTACCTTTAAGATCGTCGTTTATTGAGTAGCCATAAGCTTCCAGCAGTTTGTTTTTTTCTTTGTCCCAATTGCGAATGCTGTCAAAATAACTTACGCCGTAACGATTTAAAAGGTGAACAAAAACAATGGTTTTGTGTACACAGAGGGGGTGTTTATCATCGCTGTCGCAATTGCAGCTGGTGTCAAAATTTCGCTCCTCATTTTTTTGAATGAGGATGCTGAACTCATCGCCATTGTATATTAATTTGGCTTTAACCTTTTCATCCTTCGCTTCTAATATCTGTACCTTATTATCCCTTAAAAATTCTTCGGCCTCGGTATAAGATTGTTGTGCCGCCAGCAGCCTGATCATTTTTAGATCTAACTGTTTCATTTTTACAACCGTATGCTTTTGATCGTATACCAGCTCTTTTTCGCCCAACATATTACGGTCAAGCAGCTCTTGCAGTTGAAATAATGCGCCAGCCTCGTGCCTGCATATTTCTCCCAAATTGTACGGACAGGAGCAACGTAAAGAAATGCCATTGGCCTCTTTAAACTTGTTAACCTGCACTTTGTAGTAGGTAGAGTACACGTCGTCTTTCACCCTAAAAACAACTGCACCCAGCAGATCATCATATTCAATCAACTCAACATTGCTGATCGCATGTATCTTTTTTCCTCTTCGAATTACTTCGTCGGTGCCGTGATTATAAACATGTTTGATCAAATGAGGTAGCGCCATTAATAGATTAGATTTTTATAGCCGTAAGGTTCAATCTGCCGGTTTTGGTAAAATTGAACCGTTTTTATCACCCTTTGTTTAAAAAAAAGCAAGTAGCAAATTTAATGAAAATCGACTTAGCAGCCGAATATTATAAATTGCGGCAGGCAGAATCCTTTGTTAACAAAGCACGGTATTTTATTAAAAGCAATAATGTTATAGGAACAAGAGCAGCGGCAAATATCTTACATGACCACCAGGTCTCCCTTTTTATATACAGGCAATATATTGGCGCTATTTACCGTAACACAATATTGAAGATCTTTTTGTAAACCATAAGCCGAAAGCCGGTGCCAATGTGTGGTTTGCTGAATAAAACCGTAGAGCGAATGCTGGTTCTGAAGAAACATTTGTTCGGCCATCAGGCTGCTGTCGCAGTGAATTGTAAAATTTTGCTTTACCCGGCAAATAACAGCTCCGGCAAATAATGTGTCTTCCAGGTTAAACCGGTCTTTCCAGGCCGAACAACCCAGAATTACGTTTTTGTTGCAATTTAGAAGATGGTCGCAAACTGCGCCTAAGTTCGGAAATGAACCGGTTACTACTTCTGCAGCTCCTTTTTCAACTGCACGATGCAATAATTTAGTTCCGTTGGTTGTAGTAAGCACAAGGGTTTTGCCTTTTATAAATTCGCGGGGGTATTCGGCAGGTGAGTTTCCATATTGCAATCCTTCAATAACTTTTCCATCTCTTTCACCAGCAGTTATTGCACCTTTAATCTCCCGGCCAATCATCTTACAGTTTTCAACATTATCTACCGGTATTACCCTTTCTGCCCCGTTGTATAAGGCAGTGGCTATAGTAGAAGTTGCCCTAAAAACATCAATGATAACCACAACCGCTTTATTTAAATCGTAGAGTGGCAACAAAGCTGGCGACAGGCAGGTGTATAAGGTTGGTTTCACAGGCTTGATAAATTTGGTTCCATTTATAAATTTGGCAATATGAATTCGGCAAATTTAATAATATAGCTTCATTCTTGCACCAAAGTAAACCTGACCTTCTTCCAAAAGCCATTACAGGCGCTGCTTCTACATAATAACTATAAGACCTTCCTGACACAGCAACGGCCGACAAAATTGCCAGCCGCTGCATCCCCGATCATATTTGGTTTACTTTTTTGAAAATACCAGCAATTCATTTGCCTGTACCTCTGTTACGTATTTTTTATTGCCGTCTTTATCGGTATAACTGCGGCTTACCAGTTTGCCGTCAATTAAAACTTCCATGCCCTTTATAAAAAGTTTCTCAGCAATTTCGGCCGTTTTGCCCCATGCCACCACATTATGCCATTGGGTTTCACTAATTTTTTCGCCTTTGGCATTGGTATAACTTTCATTTGTGGCTATGTTTATTCTGGCCAGCTTTTTACCGCCCTCTAATTCTTTAATTTCCGGATTAGAGCCCAAATGTCCGATCAATTGTACTTTGTTCTTCATGCTGTTCATAACTGTAAATTTTAAAATGAATGGTTTAATTTGATACCTGCCGTTTCATTAGCGGCAATACAAAATTGCTATCACCTCTCTTCATTAGTCGGTTTTTAACCGCTTACTCCCGTATATAGATACTTATAAGCGTTTGCAAATGGATAATTTTATGATTAGATTTAAATAATAATAAAATTTATTGCCGACATGGACACATCTGAAAAAACATGTTTGGAATGTAATAAGCAGCTAAAAGGCAGAACAGATAAGAAATTTTGCGGCGACTTTTGCCGAAACGCTTACAATAACAAATTGAACAGCCATACCAATGCGTATGTACGAAATGTGACCAACCTATTGCGACGTAATCGCCGGATTTTGGAGGAATCATTGCCGCCAAATGAAGAATTAGTAAAAACTACCCGCAATAAATTATCGCAGAAAGGTTTCAATTTCAAGTATCTTACGCACACGTACACAAACAAAAAAGGAAATGTTTACTATTTTTGTTTCGAATACGGATACCTAACCCTGGATGGTGATTGGGTTTTAATTGTGAAGCGAAAAGATGAAGCACATGGTTAATTACACGGCAATCCTGAATTATTTTAAAGATCCTTTCAGTTCAATTGCCTTTCGTTAGCCTCGTCTTGTCTAACTATTTTTCTGCCCGTATTGCTGCCAGGTATTTATTTATATAACCCCCCTTGAATTTATGACCAAGAACTACCCCGGAGAAAGGTGGAAGGAGGTTGAATTTGATTTTGAATTCACCAACGACAACCGATTAGAAGTCTCCAACTTTGGCAGGCTTCGTTCCTTTAACAAAATTTCAGACGGCAACATTCTCAACGGATCAATGATCAACGGATATCCCATTATCCGCCTAAAATTTTTTCAACCCCGCGATCCTGACATCGCCAAAAAGCTGGTTTTTCTTCAAAACCAGGTTAAAAGCCTTTCAAAAAAAATTAAAGAGAAAAAACTGAATGAGGAACCGGAAGCGAAAATTTCTGAATCGGTGAAATTATTGGAAACAGTGAAAAAAAATTTGAAGAAAAAATTTGCCGACGATACTAAAAAGCGCACCATACATTATCATGCACTGGTCCACCGGCTGGTAGCCGAATATTTTTTATTAAAACCCAAAAGCGACCAAACCATTGTAGCTCATATGGATTTTGATAAATTGAACAACAAATCGGTTAACTTAAAATGGATGACACCTGAGGAAAATTATGCTCACCAGCAGCAAAGTCCCATTGTGATTGCGGAAAGAAATGACCGGCAAACCAATCCGCTCAAACATCCTTCGTACTCAAAACTTACCGTAACAAAAGTTATGTTGCTAAAAAAGCTTCTGAACGAAGGCAAACCCATAAAATCGCTGGTCAAACAATTTAAGGTGACCGACACCCAGATTTTAAGAATTAAACGCGGAGATAACTGGGGCAGGATAGAGGCAGCAAAGTAATTTTCTTTAACCTGGAACAAAAGAAAATCAACCGGTAGAATTATTCACCGGTTGATTTTTTATACAACCCCTTGATAGATCCAGATGATTTTCGGAAATCCGAAAGATCCCAGGCGTTTAGCTGGTTCGGAAAAGAAAGGCTGTGCCGGTTTTAGTTTGCTGGTCTGTTTAATATTTTCCAAAGCTGATCTTTTAATTCTGAAAGGCCTTGTTGGGCTACAGATGAAATAAACAAGTGAGGAATTCCTTCGGGAAGTTCTTTTACAATTGCTTGCTTTAGTTCATCATCCAGCATGTCGCTCTTGCTTATAGCAATCAGGAAATCTTTCTGCAATAATTCGGGATTATAATCCTCCAATTCTTTGTATAAGATATCAAATTCTTTTTTATGGTCCGCGCTATCGGCAGGAATCAGAAATAAGAGACAGGCATTACGTTCAATATGTCTTAAAAAACGATGGCCCAATCCTTTGCCTTCAGCGGCGCCTTCTATAATACCGGGCAAATCAGCAATGCAAAAACTTTTGCCATCGCGGTATTCAACCATACCTAATTGCGGAGTTAATGTAGTAAAGGCATAATCGGCAATTTTGGGTTTTGCCGCTGTAATAACCGACAACAGCGTTGATTTTCCTGCGTTTGGAAATCCTACCAATCCCACATCAGCCAAAACTTTTAATTCAAGCACTTTCCATGCTTCTTCTCCCGGTTCGCCTGGTTGGTGGTGTTCGGGCGCCTGGTTGGTGGGCGTAGCAAAATTGGCATTACCCAAGCCACCGCGACCGCCTTTCATTAAAATAACCTGCTGCCCATCCTCCAATATTTCGGCTTCAATTTTTCCTGTTTCTTCATCGCGTGCTATAGTGCCGAGCGGCACTTCAATTATAATATCCTTTCCTTCGTGTCCGGTGCAATTATTTTTGGTTCCCGGATCGCCATTTTCAGCTAACACGTTTTTATAGTAGCGTAAATGCAATAATGTCCACAGCTGACTGTTGCCTTTTAAAATGATATGGCCGCCCCTTCCGCCGTCTCCGCCATCGGGTCCGCCCATTGCTGTTAATTTGTTTCGCAAAAAATGCCTGCTGCCTGCTCCGCCATGTCCGCTTCGTGCATAAATGCGGATATAGTCAATAAAATTCGATTTTTCCATTTGGGCAAAGATAGGTTATAGGGTGTTATGCAATTTTTAGGGTAAAAGGGTTATGTTTTTACTTAGGCGGATGCGCCTTTGAAACCAGAGGATTTACCACATAGGCACAGTAGAAAACATAGGAATCCACATAGATCTTTTTTATTGAACTCATTAGAAAAGCAGAAATCAAAAGAATGCAAATTGAGCTATGTGTTTTCTTCCTATGTTACCTTATGTTTCTATATGCCTGCCCCGCCAAATGGCGTGGGGTAAAGAAAAAACCGTATGCAAAATTGGTCAATGTTTAGATTTTGATCTGATCAATTCTTTCACCTTTTCCATTTTAACATCAACACCATTCTTTAAAGCAACCGACGAAGGCAATACTTCTACATCGGGTATTATTCCTCTTCCGTTTTTGGGCCGGCTATTATCAAATACCATACGATATAACGGAAGCACAACCCGCAGCCCACTATTGGGTAAGGTTATTACAGGTAAATGAACCGCTGTGTTACCGTAGGCGCCACCGCCTGTTTCTTCCCCCACGATCGTCACATTTTGCTGGCCTTTTAACTGGCCTGCCATCATACTGGCGGCCGAAAAAGTATAACCGCCGGTAAGCAGGTAGATATTACCATCAAAATGATTGCGTGCTTTAGGGTTAAAGTAATGTTTTTCGAAATAGCGAAAATGTATGCGGCCATCTTCTTGTTTACGTCCTGTAAAATGCATACTCAGCCAATAAAGAAACCAGGGCTTTATATATTTTTTTTGTTGAAAACGACGGTCAACTGCTGCTACTGTATCAGCAATTTTAAATGGTTTATCTTTCAGATATTGAACCAGCCTTATGCTGCTGAACATATTTCCGCCGCTGTTTTGCCTAAGATCGATCACAACGTTTTGCAAGTCCAGTTTTTTAATGGTCTTAAAGCTTTTCCTAAAAAACCTATGCAGTTTGCCATCGCTAAACGTATTGATGTTTAAAATTGCCGTGCTGTTTGCTGTATCAATTTCAAGATTGCGCTGCGAGAACAATTTATATTTTCGCCTCTCTTTAGATGTAAGTGTGGGAAGTGCAGCTATGTTTCTTTTTGCTAAAGAGTCTGTTACGGGTTTAAACGAGGGAACCTGAACGATTTTACGATTTCCCAAAGAATCTAAGTAGGTTATTTTGTATAAACTGTCAACTCCAAACGTTGATTTATAAAATTGCGGAAAATAGAAACTGACGATCTGTTGCTGAAAATTGCCGGTGGGCCCATCGCCACCCAATAAAGCATACATGCTATCGAGTATTTTCTGGTTGGAACGCCCATTAATTGAAAGTATGATCGTACCACGCTTAAGAATGGAGTCTTTAAGATAGTTGTTTACTACTACCAGGCTATCGTTCCAGGCTTTTAGGGCAAGTGGAAACTGCGGCAACCTTTTGCCGCTATAATAGTTACTATATCTTTTTGAAAACCTTACCTGCGTATGGCCGCAATGAATTTTATTTATAACCCACGACACCTTGTTTCTAAATTGCAGTTCGGTCAGCGAGTCTTTTATAGAAGCAATGTTGTTATTAAAAAAATAGTCCATTGAATCCTTGGTCGTGTACCAATAAAGGCTGGGATGATTGGTTTCAAGAATGGTTTTAAGTAATCGGAAATCCTGTTGTAATTCACCGGGCGACATTTTTTGTGCAGGCCGGTAAGAAGTTTTTTTAGTAGCAGCACAAGATGTCAGCAGCAATGCCAAAACTCCATAAATGAGAACGCCTCTTTTCACGGTCGCAATATACTAAGCAATTATTTGTAGAATTTTATCTGCTCAAATATTAGGATGCTGTTAAGCTTCAAAGGTGTTTAAATGTGACGAAAGGAAATATAGCGGAATAATATTCTTGTCGGTTTTAACAGCTATTTTGACTAACTAAAAAAAGTTTCCATAATTGTTTTATAGCCTAACCATCCCATGACCGCAACAACCAGCCAGCCAGCAAGGCTCATCCATTTGGGGTGACGATAGTCTTTGGTTAACCTGTCTTTTTGTACCGCCCATAATATAACCGCAAGTGCCAGTGGTAATATTAAACCATTTAAAGCGCCAACTGCCACCAGCACCTTTACCGGCTTTCCAATAAGCGTAAAAATTAGTGTAGATGAAACGATAAAAATTGAAATAAGTAAACGATAGTTCTTTTCAATCCACGGATGAAAAGTGCGTAAAAAAGAAATGGAGGTATAAGCGGATCCGATCACAGAGGTAATAGAAGCGCACCACATCACCACTCCAAAAAATATATAGCCAGCCTTGCCGGCAGTGGCACTAAATACACTGGCCGGTGGATTTGAAGAATCAAGGGTTACGCCGCCGGCAATAACGCCTAAAGTCGCAATAAACAATGCGAACCGCATAAACGAAGTGATGAGGATACCGGTTACTGAACTTCGGGTGACCTGGGGTATTGCATCTTTGCCCGAAACACCCGCATCTAATAGCCGATGCGCGCCTGCAAAACTTATGTAACCGCCTACTGTGCCACCAACCAGCGTTAAAATGGCAGCAGTGCTGAGCTTTTCGGGAAAGAATGTATGCTGTATTGCCAGCGCCATCGGCGGATGCGAACTGACCGCTACGTATAGAGTCAGTAATATCATGCATATCCCCAATATTTTGGTGATCGCATCTATGGTCTTTCCCACTTCCTTCATCCAAAAAATAAGAAGCGACAGCACACAACTTATAATGGCGCCGGGTATAGGCGGCAAGCCTGTCATCACATTAACACCTAAGCCCGCACCGCCAATATTGCCGATATTAAAAGCCAGGCCTCCGGCAACGATCAGACCGGCCAAAAAATAGCCAAGGCCAGGTAACAGTTCATTGGTAAGATCCTGCGCTCGTTTTTCTGTCACCACCAATATGCGCCAAATGTTTATCTGAGCACCAATATCCAAAAAAATAGTCACCAAAATAAAAAACCCAAAGCTTGATAATAGTTGTTGGGTAAAAACCGTTGTTTGGGTAAGAAATCCGGGGCCAATGGCCGAGGTGGCCATAAGGAAAGCGGCCCCCAGGCCTGCACTTCTCCAGCCTGCTTTTTCAGAGGGATTTGATTTCAATATTGTTTTGCCTTAATTGTTGATGAATGGACCTGGCAAATTCCGCGGCATGCGCTCCATCGCCATGCAGGCAAATGGTATCAGCCTTTATAGGTACGTTAACCGAATAAATACTGGTAACTACATGAAAATTTATCATTTGTAAAACCTGGTCAACGCACTGCTGCTTATCGGTTATTAATGCATTGGTTTGGTTGCGGGGTGTCAGGCTTCCATCGTTTTGGTAAGTGCGGTCGGCAAATACTTCTGAAGCGGTTTTCAAACCAACCTTTTCAGCTTCGGATATTAGCAGGCTTCCGCTTAATCCATAAACAATCAACCGGCTGTCTATATCTTTTATTGCCCTTGCAATGGCATTGGCCATTACCGCATTTTTTGCCGCCATATTATACAAAGCGCCATGCGGCTTTACATGATGTAGCGAAATATTATTCTCTTTACACATTGTTCGTAATAATGCTACCTGGGTAAACACCAGCTCGTACACTCCTTCGCCCGCTAACTGCATTTCGGTTCTGCCAAAGTTGGCCTTGTCATTAAAGCCCGGATGCGCACCTATGCAAACATGATGTTGCTTTGCCAATACGATCGTTTTTTGCATGGTTGCTTCATCACCGGCATGATAGCCGCAAGCGATATTTGCCGAGGTTATAAATGGCATGATCGCCCCGTCGCTGGTCATGCCTTCGCCCATGTCGCAGTTAAGATCGATTGATAACATGCTTTATAATAATTCTTTCAACTGAAAGGTACAGGCATTTTGCACTTGCAGCAAATGCTGTTGTTGATCTATCAAAGCTTTTTGAGCTGTTGAAAGATCGGTCAATAAAAATTGAATTTCCTGCGAGGGTTTAGTTTGTGCCAAAGCAGAAAAATCGGCACTTATCACATTTCCTATTATGGGGTAACCGCCGGTTGTTTGATGATCGGCCATTAAGACAATCAATTGACCGGATGGAAGTAATTGAATGGTTCCCCTGGTTACGCCGGTCGAAATTAGATTGAGTTCATTCATCAGGCTTAGTGCATCTGCCTTTAGCCGGTAGCCCATTCGGTTACTGTTATTTGAAATTGTGAAAGGCTTCTTTTCAAAATTATTTTTGTCCTCCAATTTCAATTGCATAAAATGCGGACCGGCAACCATCCGGATATTATTATTACAATAAAGACCAGTCGTATTTGCCGAAAATGGATAGACATAAAATTGTCTGCTTGCGTGTCCTTTGGAGTGGTTGAACGCTCTCTTAAAAAGTATTACGTCATTGGTCTTTAGTTGCCTTCCGAAATAACCCCCTTTGCCACATTGCAGGTTGGTACTGCAGCTACGCAACCACTCCTGCAATACAAACCCTCCATAAACACTTAAATAAGTTCTTATGCCGGCCACAGGTTTTAAGAAACTTAAAATGGCTCCTTTTTTTACCGATACAGGATGATTCAACGGAATATTATAACCATCGATGGAAGCTGAAAAATCGGCACCAGATAAAGCAATGAATGCATCCTGTTCGAATAATAGCTCAGGTGCGGGAAAGTGCATTTCTAAAACCGCTTCGTTCCATGAATTCAATACCAGGGCATTACCAATTCTTAAAGCTACGGCATCCATGACACCGCCGGGGTTAATCCCCAGGTGCTGGTATCCGTATCTTCCGTCATCCTGAAAAACATCCAGCATTCCCTGTTTTATGACGCGAATACTCATGCCGCTGACAACCGGTTAAATTCGTCTAATGAAATTGGATAGAATAACACTTCATCGCCCGGCTGTAACAATGCGGGAATGTCGGTTTCTGCATTAAATAACCGCAACGGAGTTCTGCCTATTATCTGCCAGCCGCCCGGCGAAGCAAAAGGATAAATACCTGTTTGGTTTCCGGCTATCCCCACACTGCCTGCTTCTACACGGTTGCGGGGCTCTGGTTTACGTGGTGTGGCAATCCGCTCGTCAACGGTTGCCATGTAAGGAAAGCCGGGAAGAAAACCAATCATATAAACCAGGTAAGAAACTGAACAATGCAGTTCGCCTATATCGCTAACTGAAAGATGATGGGTTGCGGCGAGCCATTCAATATCTGGAGCCAGCGAGGTGTGGTAACAAACAGGAATGCGCATGCGGCGTCTTTCTGTTTTACCTGAAGCTTCTATTTTGCCGATGTATGATGTAAGTAGTCTTTCTAAGCAGTCCGGTGTATTTTCATCTGCCTGGCATAAATTAAATATTTCTGTTGGATCATAAACGATGGTTAAAGAGGCATACGCCGGTACAAGATCTTTAACCCCGGCAAAGGGAGCTTCTTTTATCAACTTCAATAGGGACTGAACTTTATTGTTTGTTTTTTCATTTATGGCGTTTCCAAATTGAATGGTGATGGCGCTGTCGCCCAGCAGGTATAGTTCATATGCGTTTTTCAATTGTTGCTTTAAGGTGAGGTATTTGTAATTCTAAATGATACTTTTAAAATATTAAAGGCGCAAGGTATTTTATCAATAAATCAGGCAACCCCCTTACATCGCTACGATATTGGACATAGGTTACTTCCTTTTAAATATAGGAACGGTACTGCAAGGCTCTCCGTACATAATACTCTTTACGCATCCGCGAAGCCTTGCGGTAATCTCTACATAAGCGGCTTCGGGCACAGGTTCATCTCCGCATCCTTTTACAACCACCCGTTTGTCGGTATAATCCTCACCATTGATGGCTGAAATATTTTTTAGAAGCAGGGTATTGACCAAATTTTTTTCATCCCCAAAAACAATGGCTTTGGCAAAAGGCTGCAGATTACTGGCCACCAGCATATAGGCCCACATAGGTATAATTGCATCGGCCGTACAGGTAATGGCAACGTTTTTATCTCTATAAGTTTCCCAATCAAGCGCGGATAATGAAGCCCTGAAATCTTTCTCTTTCAAAATCAGTTCCATAAATAAATAAGGTTTTAGGTCGAATACTGCTGTTGGTTCTTTTGGCAAATAATCTTCCAGGTCTATAGTTGTAAGTGCGCTCTCAGCCACTTTGTTTATGAATGTATTTTCCATCTTTTCTTCCTCTTATTTCATTTTAATATTTATAACAAAACGGTTAAACAAAGTTACAGGTATATAAAACCAATGGCAGGTTTTTGTAAAACCTTTTGCTTTCAATTCAATAATTGGTCTATAACAAACAACCCCGCCAAATGGCGGGGCCGATATAAGAATGATTAATACGTGTTGTCAAACTATCAATAAAACTCCGAGCGGTTGTCTTTAATGGTCGCTGCTTTTTTTAATGCTTCCATACTGCGGTAACCACCCATTTGTTTTTGCTGCATAATCATTTGCTGCCTTAACTCGTCGGCATTTGCCATGGCACCCGATACTGCCGAAATATTTTCACCTTTCACTACAAATACGCCGGTGCTTCCTGCCATAGGTTCAGAAATTTTTCCCTGCAGAGTTTTATTAAATGCTGCGCCGGTAATTTTTGGTTCGTTACCAACATTTGGAATAAAAGGCTGGCTGAAACTAATACTGTCGGCATGCATAACTTGTTCTCCTGCTGCCTGGGCAATAGCTTCAATAGTAGTTCCGCCTTTAAATTTAGCGGCTATAATTTGTTGCGCCTTTTTCTCATTTCTAATAAAAGGTTCAGCTGTTTGTCTTGCTTTACCTACACCCATTACGCCTTTTTGCTGCGAACCAGTAATTAAGGCCACTACGTAGCTATCACCTAATTCGTACGGTTCGCTTACATCACCCACTTTGTTATCGTATATCCAACGAACAAACTGACGACTCTCGCCTAATAACGGAATTGAAAAATCGTTTGGTTTAATATCAGTTGCAGTCACCGGCTGATTATTTCCTTTTACGGCGTTTTCTTCAAACTGTTTTTGATTTCTGCTGCTGGCCGAAAACTGCGAAGCTGCATTGTTGGCAGTATTGATGGTTTCCTGGCTGGCATCTATGGGCTTGCTTAAATAGGCAACTTTATATCCAATTCCCGGATTTTTATGCTGCAGCACTTCTATATAGTGGTAACCGGTGTACGATGGATTATCCACTTTAACCACTTTCTTGTCACCGACATTACCATAAAATGCTGTCTCAGCAAATTCTTTACTGATGTTTGCAAATTGCGTGCTTGGAAAAGTGTATTCTCCGCCGGTTGTTTTACTTCCCTGGTCGTCGCTGTAACTAATAACCATCGAATTAAAATCGGCACCACCTCTAATCGCATTAGCTATACTGTCTATTCTAGCCTTAGCAATACTATCTGGTAAAGTAGGCTGACCTTTTTCAGCAGTCTTAATTAATATGTGTCTAACCTTCGCGCTATCCGGTATGCTGCGACGGCCAATCATTTTTGCGATCGTATAATTTTTATTGTCAAGGTATGGGCCAAAAACCTGTCCATCGCCCAACTGCTTAATGCTATCCGCATTTGGTACCATAATGGTCGATCCCATAACATAAGCATCCAGGTAAGGGGTTTCGCTGGATACCCGGGCTAAATAAGAAGCCGCATCGGTTGACGCAGCAAAATCAGCTTTTAAGTTATTAATCTGGTTGTACACCGCTGCGCTGTCTTCGCCGTTTGGAAAGGCGCTGAACGATACATAAGATACACTACGAATTTCTTCATCCTGCTTAAATTCTTCTGCATGTTTATCGACATATGCTTTTACATCGTCGTCGGTAACTTTAATAGTGCTGTCGGCTATGGAAGCATAAGGCACCGATACATAAGATATATTGGCTATGCTATTTTGATCGGCCAACGATTTTTCGGCCATCCATTTTGGAACATAAATGGTTTGTGTTAACAGGGCCATGTACTTTTCGCGTAATGCCTGCGAAATGGTTGGATTAATGTAAGCCTCATTAAACATTTCGAGGTTAGCGTTATCCTTTTGCTTTTTCATTTGGGCAAAATATTGTTTTGCCTCATTTACTTTAAACTGTCCGGTGGCCTGGTCGGTAAATTCGTTCTTTAGCCATTGCGGTGCATTGTTGCCAAACAATAGATCGTTTAATTCTTTGGGAGTAAATTGTAAACCTAGTTTTTCGTATTGCTGCTGCATTACAATTTCGTCAACGCTCTGTTCCCAAACACTGCTTATTAATTGTTCGCGCTGGGCGCCCTGGCTGGCATACATTTGCTGCTGCATAGTAAGCCTCTTCTCAAAATCGTTTCTTTCGATTTTTTTGCCGTTAACTTTTCCTATGGTGGTGTTTGAACCTGCCCCCCGGCTTCTGCCAACAAAAGCATCCATTAAAATAAAACCAACCAAACTAAGGGCAATTACCGCAATAACTACAGCGGCATATTTGTCCCTGATTTTCTGAATAAACGACATGTTATATTTAAGCTTTTAAAAGTGGGTGGCAAAAATAAGGGAATAAATTGTTTGAACAATTTGTGGATAACCCATCAAACGCTGATGAGCACTCTTTTTCAGGCGACTGAATTCTGACGACCACCCATTTTAACAAAGAATAATTTTTGGGGAAACCAGTAGTCGAAAAGCTGTTTGCACACAGCAATGTTTAAAAGCAGTATAAGCTGTGGATAACCCGCCAAAGCCATAATGGTTTTGGTGCAAAGAATGGGATGAAAATAGTTAGGTAACAGTGAAACTGATTTGGCAGGTTAACAAACGTTAGTTTATACAACTTGAATTAACACCGGAATTTCGTAAATTAAAGGAATACTTTTACAGCAGTTGAGTAATCCCCACCTGTTAATAATGAGCGTAGAAAGGCGGGCTTTACTGAAAAACAGACTGTGAACAATGTGTTAACAGCGGTTAATAAACCACGTTGTTTTACTTTTGCAACTATTTACAAAAAAAGTTATCCCGCTATTAACATCCGTAATAGTAATAGGTTTTATATAAATTAAATAGATTCTTTAATAATACTACAAAGGTTATGAACATTGCAAAGGCAAAAGAAAACCTGGCTAAGAAGGGGTTTCTTGATATTGAAATAGATGTGCATTTAGATCTGTTTTCAGAAATTGAAAAATTGAAGAAAGAAAAGAACGCCATCATACTTGCGCATTTTTACCAGGAACCGGATATACAGGATGTGGCCGACTTTTTAGGCGATAGCCTTGGGCTGGCCCAAAAGGCACAAAGTACGCAGGCTGATATGATTGTTTTTGCCGGCGTGCATTTCATGGCCGAGACAGCTAAAATTCTTAATCCCACCAAGAAAGTTGTTTTGCCAGACTTGAAGGCAGGCTGTTCATTGGCCGACAGTGCCCCTGCGGACCTCTTTAAGGCCTTTAAAGACCAGCACCCTGACCA
>JBBRCW010000082.1:0-20657 GCA_038204535.1 Chitinophagales bacterium
GCCAATCACACTATAAATATGAGCCATGCTCTCCCCTACTGTAAAACTGCCGAACTCTGTAAAAATATTAGGCATAGGCACCTTGGCGTTTTTGCAAGCCTTTTTAATGTTGCCGACAATTTCGTTTATCATAAACTGGTAATCGTAATCGAAACCCAAAGAGTGTTTAATAGGAAAGCCTCCTCCAATATTTATACTATCTAATTCCGGACAGATCTTTTTTAACTGGCAGTACAGGTTGAGCACCTTATTTAGTTCGCTCCAATAGTAGATATCATCCTTAATACCCTTGTTTAAAAAGATATGAAGCATTTTTAATTGAAACTTGTTCTCAAATCCTTCAATATGATCTACATAAAATTCTAAAATGTCTTTAGTCCGCATACCGAGTCGCGAGGTGTAAAAAGGAAAGCTGGGTTCTTCTTCTGCCGCCACCCTTATGCCCAGCTTAAACGGTGTTTTTACAGATTTACGGTAGTCGTTTAATTCTTCAGCATTATCTAAAATGGGAATAACATTTTTCCAGCCGGTATTTATAAGGTTGGCAATTCGCCTGGTGTACGGCTTTTGCTTATACCCATTACAAATAATGTAAGAATCTTTGGTGATCTTCTTTTTGGCATACAGCTTTTTAATAATCTCAATATCGTATGCATAAGAAGTTTCCAGGTGAATATCGTGCTTTAGCGCCTCCTCAATCACAAATGAAAAATGCGAACTTTTTGTACAATAACAGTAATTATACTCCCCTTCGTATTTATGCTTCTTCATAGCATTGGCAAACATCTGCTTGGCCTTATTTATCTGCATCCCGATCTTTGGCAAATAGGATAGTTTTAAAGGCGTACCATATTTGTCAATCAAAGCCTTCAGGTCTAAATCATTGTATTGCAAGTAATCGTTCTCCAAATGAAAACCTTCCTGCGGAAAATGGAAGGTCTGCTTCACCAGGTCGGTGTAAGAATTATTCATTGATGTGGATCAGTCGTTTTTTAATAAAAAAAAATAAAAGGTCAAAATTACTGGTTTGCAGTTTATAACAATAAAAAACCGAAAGTGATTTCACTTTCGGTCCTATATTCAATAGCTAATGACTTTTGTCAACTACTTTACCGATGCTACCAAAGCTTTGAAAGAAGCAGGCTCATTCATGGCAAGGTCAGCAAGCACCTTACGGTTCAGGTCGATACCTTTTGCACTTAACGAATGAATAAATTCACTGTAAGTAATTCCTTCTTCTCTAACGGCTGCATTGATACGGGCAATCCATAAGGTGCGGAATTCGCGCTTTTTAAGTTTACGACCTACATAACTGTAAGTCATACCTTTTTCTACAATATTTTTAGCAACGGTATATACGTTTTTACGCTTACCATAATAACCTTTAGCCTGGTCAAGTATTCTTTTTCTTCTGGCCCTGGAGGCTACCGCATTTTTAGAACGTGGCATAATTTTGTCGATTTAGGTTCCGGTTGCGGAACAAGTTTTTTAATAAGATCTTATTTCAAATGCTTTTTCTATTCTCCTGATAAAGAGCGTAGAGCGATTACTTTAACCCCAATAAACGTTTTACAAAGTGTAAATTGGAAGGATGAACCATGCCAGTTTGACGAAGGGCCCTTTTGCGTTTTGTTGATTTTTTGGTTAAAATGTGGCGTTTAAAAGCCTTTTGAAAGGTGATCTTTCCCGTACCGGTTACTCTGAACCTTTTTTTTGCGCTGGAGTTTGTTTTAACTTTTGGCATATAATAATCTTAAAGAGATTACACCCTGCTGGCGCCCCGAACAGACGGGAACTTATGGAGCCTTGTGGGTAATGTCCGTTTTTGAAATAATTGATGTTACCATCAACCTTTTTCAAAACGGATGCAAAGGTAAGGGTATCCCACTAAAAATAGCTTCAGATTTTTTGACCAACGCTCTTAATGCGAGTCTTTTCAAAAGAACTAAGGTTATTTTAATACTCATTCTAAAAATATTTATGTGTTGCAGGCCAACCCATACTTTGTAATCATAAGGGGTATGTAATTAACTTGGCAAAATTGATTATCGAAAATCTTTCTTCATGTTTAAAAAACTGACCTCGCAGGCGCTACTTGTTTTTGTATTGCAAACGGGCAATACGCAGCAAAACAGCTTGTTACGGCACTCCGCAATTAATAATACCGGAAGTCTGGTGGCTTTCTCGTTCCAGGGCGATATTTGAACGGCACCCGCCACCGGCGGCCGACCAACCCTCCTGAACCATTCACGATGCTTACGAAGGAAAGCCGGTTTTTAGCCGCGATGGTAAATCTATTGCTTTTTTGGGCAGCCAATATGGAAACAATGATGTTTTTACTATTGGCGTAAACGGCGGCAAACCTAAAAGACTTTCCTATCACTCCAGCGCCGACAATATTGCCAGTTGGAGCAACACCAACCAACTTATTTTTACCATTTATAGAGAGTTCAGGCAAATTGAAGGGCAGCCCGAAATGTATAGCATTCAACCCACAGGCGGTACAGAGCAGCGCATGACCAATATTTCAATATATCAGGCGATGGAATAACGGTGGTTCTTGAAAAAGATATAAACCTGTACCTAATGAATACTGCTACGTCCGCTGTAACCAAAATGTCTATGGAAATTAATGCCGACGACCGGTTAGATGCCAACGAATTACAATAATGCCGAAATATTTAGCCATGCTTATAAGCAACCGGGCATGGGCAAACTGGTTGGAGTACCCACTAATGGCTCAGTCATAAGTACAGGAAGCCGCACCATGGTAGATGGAAGCACCGTAAGGGTTCCCGGCCGCGGTTGGTTTGTAAAAGCCACCGACAAAAATCAGGAATTAGGCCCCGCCGTACCAGGTATAATAG
Organism: Chitinophagales bacterium; assembly: GCA_038204535.1. GTDB lineage: Bacteria > Bacteroidota > Bacteroidia > Chitinophagales > Chitinophagaceae > Segetibacter. The sequence goes on from JBBRCW010000082.1 coordinate 2,868, forward strand.
TGGAAAACCCCCTGGATTATGTAACCACCAACATCGATGCCCAATTAAAGGCTGCGGCAGATGAACTAATGAAGGAGATGAATGCAAAAAAACAATAAGTTGCTTGTAATGTGCTCAAAATCCGTCAACTTTTGACTTTAGAAAGATTTTGCATCAAAATCTTTTTAAATTTGAGAATTGATGCAGAAGAAAATGGACAGATTAAAAATATATAGTAAGGATATAGCCAATCTTTGTAAGTCGTACAAAGTGAAAACTTTATATGCGTTTGGTTCAGTTTTGACTGCTAATTTTAATAAAGACAGTGATATAGATCTCATTGTTGATTTTGCAAATATTGATGTTGCAGATTACGCTGATAACTATTTTGATTTTAAATTTTCGCTTCAGGAAATTTTAAAAAGACCCATTGATCTATTGGAAGAGAAGGCTATAAAAAATCCATATTTTAGGCAGTCTGTAAACCAACAAAGACAACTTGTGTATGGACAATGAAATAAAGGCATGGCTTTACGACATTTTAAGAGCAATAATGGAAATAGAGAGTTTTTTTAATGACAAACCCAAAGCATTTATAGATTATCAAAATGACTTGCGGACGAGAAGAGCAGTTGAAAGAATATTGAAATTATCGGAGAAGCACTTAACAGAATTCTAAAAAGTGACGACACTTTATCAATAACGAATTTAAGAAAAATTGTTGATACACGCAATAGAATTATTCATGGCTACGATACCGTATCGGATGAATTGATTTGGGGAATTGTAATTAAGCACCTTCCTACTTTGCAAAAAGAAATTGAAGAAATATTGGGCGAATAGGCTAGCACTACACACAACAAAAGTATCCAAAGTTACAGGCCAATTTGCGACCGCATTTTACGGCTTAGGCCGCCAACCACTAAATTGTAAGACTGCCTTAGGTACTGGTATAATGCCTGCTTATCTAAGGCAGTTGTTTTTACCACCTTTACCCATTTATTACGGGCAAAGTAGGGTGCCTGGTCAATGCCGTCTATTTCGGTAAGCGTGGCAAAATCTTCTTCTGAAACCTTAAAGGTCACCCCAAACTCACCTTCCATATCAACCAGGCAAAATATTTTTTCGCCTACCACAAAGGCCAGGTTATCCCATTTAACGGTATCGGTAACGGCTGGCAGCAACAGGCAAAACCGGCGTATTTCGTCCATGATGAGTACCTTTTTTCATATATTAAATGACACATATAAAAAAACAGCAGGGATTACCTGCTGCGTACGCATTATATAGGTAAGATGAAAATTACTTGTTTTTCTGTTTGCCTTTTGGAGCAAAGATTACCAGCATCCTTTTACCTTCCATTTTGGGCATGCTTTCCAAAACACCTACTTCGGCCAACCGCTCAGCAAACTTTAGTAACAACAATTCGCCTCGGTCTTTAAACATAATTGCCCGCCCCTTAAACTGAACATAGGCTTTTACTTTATTACCATCTTTTAAGAACTTTTCGGCGTGTTTACATTTAAAATCAAAATCGTGGTCGTCAGTACCAGGCGTAAAGCGAATTTCTTTTACTTCGCTCTGCTTGGCATTCGCCTTCATTTCCTTTTCCTTACGCTTTTTCTCGTAAAGAAACTTTTTATAATCAATAATCCGACAAACGGGCGGAGCCGCATTTGGCGAAATTTCTACCAGATCTAAACCTTGTGCTTCAGCCATTGCCAACGCTTGCTCCGTTGGATATACGCCTGGTTCAATCCCCTCACCTACCAATCGCACTTCAGGAATTCTAATCATTCTGTTTGTTCTGTGCTCCTGCTGCACTTCTCTACGAAAATTAGGGTTTCTTCCCCTATAAAAACTCGGGTTTACTGCCATTAACTGTTTTTTGTTGATTGTTTTTTTGTTATAAAAACATGCAAATAACCATTTTTGTTAAGTTGCATGATTATGATTACTGTAAAAATAACAAATTATTCAAATGCTCTTTTACTTTCTATTTCTTCTTTTAAAATATCAATTACCTCTTCCATGGTTTTTACGCCAATATCGCCCTTAGCCTGCCTGCGAACGGCAACTTTACCTTCCGCCATTTCTTTTTCGCCCACTACAAACATATAAGGTATCTTATTCATTTCGGCCTCGCGAATTTTTTTGCCGATCTTTTCGTTCCTGTCGTCCATCTCAACTCTAATATCGGCTTTTTTTAATTGTTGTTTTACATCTTCAGCATATTCTGCATATTTATCGCTGATAGGCAATATAATCGCTTGTACCGGTGCCAGCCAAAGAGGAAATTTTCCGGCACAATGTTCTATTAAAACCGCCACAAATCTTTCCAACGAACCAAATGGCGCACGATGTATCATTACCGGCCGGTGTTTGGCATTGTCTTCACCAATATAGGTAAGATCAAAACGCTCGGGTAAGTTATAATCTACCTGGATGGTACCCAGTTGCCATTTTCTGCCAATGGCGTCTTTTACCATAAAATCGAGCTTGGGACCATAAAATGCAGCCTCGCCATATTCGGTAACAGTAACCAGTCCTTTTTCTGCCGCCGCTTCAATAATCGCCTGTTCCGCAATTTCCCAGTTTTCATCGCTGCCGATGTACTTGCTACGGTCCTCTTTGTCGCGAAGCGAAATTTGCGCGGTAAAATCGGTAAAACTCAGCGAATTCAACACATACAATACCATGTCGATAACCTTCTTAAATTCGTCTTTTACCTGTTCTGACCGGCAAAACAAATGCGCATCGTCCTGGGTAAAACCCCTTACCCTGGTTAAACCATGTAATTCTCCATGCTGCTCATAGCGATAAACAGTTCCAAACTCAGCCAGGCGCAATGGTAAGTCTTTGTAACTGCGGGGCGAGCTTTTATATATTTCGCAATGGTGCGGACAGTTCATTGGCTTTAGAAAAAACTCTTCGCCCTCCTGGGGAGTAGCAATTGGCTGAAAGCTGTCTTTGCCATATTTTTCGTAGTGACCACTGGTAATGTAAAGATTTTTGTGGCCGATATGCGGCGTAATAACGGGTAAATAGCCGGTCTCTAATTGGGCTTTCTGCAAGAATTGCTGTAATCGCTCCCTTAGCATGGCGCCTTTGGGCAACCACAATGGCAATCCCAAGCCCACTTTTTCGGAAAAAGTAAATAATTCCAGTTCCTTACCCAGTTTTCTATGGTCGCGTTTTTTTGCTTCTTCCAAAAACACCAGGTATTCATCCAGCTCTTTCTGGTTGGGAAAACTAACTCCATAAATACGGGTCAGCATTTTACGCTTTTCGTCGCCACGCCAATAAGCACCCGCAATGCTGGTGAGTTTAACCGCCTTTATAAAACCCGTATGAGGTATGTGCGGGCCACGACACAGATCAGTAAAATTACCCTGCGAATAAAAGGTAATATGTCCGTCTTCAAGGCCCTCGATCAGTTCTAATTTATATTCATCCTGTTTTGTTGAGAAGTAGCCAACCGCCTCTTCTTTTGGAACTTCGCGGCGCTGGTAAACACTGTTCTGTTTGGCCAGCTCGCTCATTTTCACTTCCAGTTTTTTCAGGTCTTCCTCTGTTATCTGCCGGTCACCCAAATCAACATCATAATAAAATCCTTTTTCAATGGAAGGCCCTATGCCCAGTTTTACACCTGGAAATACTGCTTCCAATGCCTCGGCCATCAGGTGGGCCGATGAATGCCAAAAAGTGGATTTACCCTCAATATCGTCCCAGGTTAAAAATTTTATGGAAATATCATTTTCTACCGGGCTGTGCATATCCCACACTTCATCGTTTATTTTGGAGGCCAATACTTTTCTGGCTAATCCTTCACTAATGGATTTTGCAATGTCCATTGAAGTAACTCCGCTTTCATATTGCCTTACAGCTCCATCAGGAAAAGTAACATTGATCATATATATTAAACTAAATATTTTGAGGTGGGCAAAGGTAATAAAACAATTTACAGTAAAAAGATATGGTTGAATGGCTTAAAATATAGTCAAAAAATATATAGATGTACTAATTAACCATGCCGCCAGATCACTATTGCCTGTTATTGTAAATTATTAATCAAAAGAAATAGCACGATAACCATTTACCCGGTAATTTTTATTTAATTTAAAGTCTCTGATCATACTACGCAATTAAATAGTCAGCGGCTATTTTAAAGGCCGTATAAATAGGTAATCATAACTTAATAATTTTATTGATGTATAAAAAATTAACTATAAAAACACAAATCTTTACATTTGCGCTAAATAACCCTGAAGATATAAGCAGGTATGAAGAAAATTGAACTGGAAATAGTAGCCTTATCGCATAGTATTACCCAAACTCATTCGTACGCGGTGGTTTTGGGGGAAGTAAATGGCCTTAGAAGGCTGCCTATTGTTATAGGCGGATTTGAAGCTCAGGCAATTGCCGTTGCGCTCGAAAGAATGCAACCAAGCAGGCCATTGACTCACGATCTGTTAAAAAACTTCATGAACGCCTTTAATGTTGATTTACATGAGATCATCATAAGCGATCTGCAGGAAGGTATTTTTTATTCGAAACTGGTTTGTGTAAACGATCACGATACCGTAGAAATAGATAGCCGTACAAGCGATGCACTCGCATTGGCTGTTCGTTTTGGATGCCCGGTTTTTACCTATGACCATATTTTAGAAAGCGCTGGCATTTTAATGGAAGATTCACCGGGCGCAAAAAAGAAAGGGCCAACCACCACAACCACAGCAGAACCCGGAAGCAGGGATGACCTTAGCGGTTTGAGCCTGGATGAATTAAATAGCCTACTGACCGAAGTGCTTGACCATGAGGACTACATACGCGCCATTGCAATAAGAGACGAAATTCAAAAAAGAGAAAAGTAAACAGGCGCATATTACAGCGGTTTGATTGATAAAGAAATTTCGTCAGGTTATTTTCAAGGGGTGAATTACAAACCAGACAATACCGGGTGGATAAATATGTAGAGACGTTCAATATGTAGAGACGTCCAATATGTAGAGACGTCCAAATTGTAGAGACGCCCAAATTGTAGAGACGCCCAAATTGGGCGTCTCTACATATCAAAATAACATTGTAATCCAGGTGCTGACATGATCGTTTTTCCTAACTGCAAAATAAACCTGGGCCTAAATATTATTAAAAAACGCGATGACGGATACCACGACCTTGAAACGGTTTTTGTACCGGCACCATTAAAGGATGTTCTAGAAATTATTCGGTCGCCAGAACTAAAATTTACCTCTTCGGGATTAGTAATTGACGGTAAAACGGAAAATAACCTTTGTCTGAAAGCTTACGGTCTTTTAAAAATGGATTTTCCGGAATTACCGTCTGTTCATATCCACCTGCATAAAAACATTCCCATGGGGGCAGGCCTGGGCGGCGGAAGTGGCGATGGCGCCTTTACTCTGATGCTGCTGAATCAGAAATTTAACCTGCGTTTAACCAATCAACAATTATTGAAATACGCCCTGAATTTGGGAAGTGACTGCCCGTTTTTTATTTTGAACCAACCATGCCTTGGAACCGGCCGCGGCGAAATATTAGAGCCAATACCGCTTAACCTGGCAGGATACAAAATTGTATTGGTTAATCCCGGAATTCACCTTTCCACCAGAGAAGCTTTTTCAAAACTCACGCCTGCTGTACCGGCTAAAACCATTAAAGAAATTGTTGGCCAGCCCATTGAAACCTGGAAAAACGAATTACTCAACGATTTTGAAAAACCTGTTTTTGCGGTACATCCATCCATTGCAAAAATAAAAGCCACATTGTACAGTTATGGCGCAGTTTACGCGGCCATGAGCGGCAGCGGAAGTACTGTTTTTGGCCTGTTCAAAACAGGCAGCATGGAGCTTCCTGCTTTTGCAGATAATTACATGGTGAACTTGTTAGAGTAGAATAGGTCTAAGAAGCTGTGCGAATGAGGTTTAGTGAGAATATTTAGCCTCTTGGTTATTGCTTTAATTGCCCATTGGTTTATTGCATGCCTCGTTTGTATGCGCCAATTTTTAAAACATCCGCAAAAAATTTACATTGTTAATAAAGTAAAAATTGCCTTCAAAAATTTTGGGACTTATGGGACAATAGCGACGTGTCACCAGAGTCGCCAATGTCCCCAGAGAACAAAAAGTAAAAAAGACACTACTATCCACAAAACTTGATTAGCAGAAGGTTAAACGAGGATATTTGCATGTGCTTTTCAAAAGTTTAAAATCTCTGGCTATTTTGCTGAATAATGTGGTATAGTAAAAGAGTGCGACGCCACTACGGCCAAATAGAAATACTAAACCCTGGCCCATAAAAAAACCGGCAGCTAACCGGTTCTAAATTAATTAATGCAAGCCAGGAAAAAGCGGCCTTGCCACTGCTCTAAAAGGCCATGGAACAGCCGAGAGTATCAAAATCAACGCAATCAAAAACATCCAAAACGATTTCTTATGTTTTCTTTCCGGACTAATATTTTTCTTTCCGGCACCTCTGCCGATAGTAATTAAAACAATTGCCAACAGCATAGAAATTGAATGTTCAACCGCAAAAAATCTTACATAAGAATCTTTCATAACGCCTGCCACTCCCATGTTTTGAAAACTTTGAAGCCCCCAAGGGCCTGCCACCCATTGATAAATGCCAATCAATAAAGTAATGTGAGCTGCAATCATTAAAAACAACGCATTCTGTTTATCGAAGCTGGAGTATTGTCTTTTATTGATCATACCTGTTACCGCGTTAAAAATGGCGACCAACAGTAAGATTAATATAACCCAACGCATAATGTTGTGTAAATGAAGTAAGCCTGTGTACATATTTAAATTTTAGTGGCGCAAAAATAAGGCTAAAATCATTTGCCACCATTGGCTTTCAAATCGTTTTTGCAATTCTGATCCAGGGCCGGAATATTACCCGTAATCAAGAAGCCCAAAATATCGGTGGTTTCTGCTGCATAATACATCAGGCAATTGCTGTTATTGCAATGGTCGGGGTGAGATGGGTCTTTGTGATTGATAGCCATTGGGGTGCCAATATCCTCCAGTCCTAAAATATGGCCTGCTTCATGGTTGAGTACCGTCGATTCGACTTTTACGCGGGAAGCCTGGCCGATACTTCCTGAATTTGATTGTATGGCTTTACCGAAAATGCAAAGCGAGGTATTACGGTAGGCTACCCCCAACACATTGGCGGTTGAATATCCTCCATTGGTGATTAAAAAATAGACTGCCGCCTGGGTTTGGGTGTTGAAAGCAGTGCGGTTGTCTTTCTCTATGAGGGCAATATTTTAGGGCTTGAATTTCAAACGCTTAAAAAAGCGGCAAAACGATATATGAAGGGATCCCTACCCGATAAAAATCGGGATCGGGATGCCAGAGCATGGAGAAGTTTACAATGGGGTTCGGGTGTTTATAGGGAAGAGATAAATGACTGGGATTGAAATGCTGAACCGCCCCTTCTCATTTCGGAGAAGGGGAAGTGGGATGAGGCTTCAGCAACCCCTGTTTCTCACCTGATACTATCCGGGAGATCCTGAAACAAGTTCAGGATAACGAATACCCTAAGTTAGTGACATTGAATTTTGAGGGTAAAACCTGCATCAGGAATTAGAAGATTTGGAATTTAACGTGTGGAGTTTAATTAATTATTGATGATGGCTGCTTTGGTAATGAGATAATAGATCATCGCCGCCAAAATCGCTGGTCAGGTCGCGGATAACGGTATGAATATGATTGGCGTTGTTCTGCGTATTATCGTATTCAATAATAATGGCAGGTCCCTGTATGCGATAATATTTTGGATGCCCTATACCATCTTCTGTACTGCCCGCCCAAGAAAAAATCAGGTGGTTCAGTCCGGCCGTTTCAATTTTTTGCATCATTCTGTCTGCAAACAGGCGTGTGTACCGGTGTATATACAAACTGAGCAACTGCATAAAAACCGTCTGCTGAGCCGGAGTAAGATCACTATATAAAATGCCTTTGGGATTTTGAATAGAGGCCACCCGGTTGGCTGCTGTTACAATGTCGCCGGGAGCAACATCACTTATGGTGGCCTTACCCATCTGTTCGGCGTTGAAAGAATGTACCAGCTGTAAGCCAAGCTGTGTTTCTTCTTTCAATATCTCTAACCCTTTTTCGGGGCCGCTTAAAACCACCGCAGGGTTTGCACCAAAAAAGCCGGGTGTTCCCGCTAAAATCATGTTGTTTTTTATGGTAAAACTATACGACAAATGATGACCGTCTAAACGCCAGCCCCAGACATTCTCTGCTGAGGGCTTGCCAAAAAGCGTAAAATAATATTTGCCCGTATCGCGGTAATTATCATCGGCTGCCCTGTTTTCCAGGCGCTTCAATACTTTTTCGAGTCCCATAATGGCCTGCGCCTTTTTCACTCCGTTATTACTTAAAGCCAGTTTCATTAAACTGACGGCGGCTTTTTTCTGGGTGGCATCCATTTCGTTGAGCGAAACGCCTTTTCGGTCGGTTTTGGGGATGTAACCCCAAACAAACCGCTCATCCGAACTTATAGGATATACAGCTTGTAATTGCTGACTTTTACTTAAAGAACGCAGAAAAAGATCGGCCGCCTGGAATTGGCTTCCGGATTGTGCCTTGCAATTGATGTGGAGGAGCATTAGCAGGAGAATGCCATGAAAGGTTTTATTCATAAGAGAAAAGTAGTATAATTATTTGGCGTTTTAAACACAGGCATAATATAAATTTCAATTTTTTAAATATTCGATGGCCTTCTGGTGCTATTTTAGATAATTGGACATTCAATTTATTTGAATGTAATTCAGCCAGCTAAGATGCCGGGCAATTATAAAATAAACAAGTATGAAAATTTCCTGCATAAAAGAAACCTGTATCTATGTAAAAGACCTGTTTTCCACCAAACAATTTTACCACGAAAAGATTGGCTTACCGCTGATTTCATTGGTTGAAGGCAGGCACGTATTTTTTAAAGCGGGTACTTCGGTGTTGCTATGTTTTATAGCGGAAAAAACATTGACCGAAAACGAATTGCCCCCGCATGGCACCTCAGGAATGATACACTTTGCTTTTGAAGTAGAAAAACCTGACTACGATAACGCCATTAAAACCATTGAAGCGGCAGCCATAACCATAACGCACCAACACGTTTGGCCAAATGGTACCCGATCTTTTTATTTCAGCGATCCCGATGATAACGTGGTAGAAATTTTAGAAAAAGGATTGTGGGACGAATAGACTGAACACGTCAAACCAGGATTAAACGGATTTATCGGATTTATCGGATTTTGCAGGCATTAGAGAGTTTTAAACAGTCACGATACTTTCCATAATCGCTATTTTAAAATGCATGTCGCATCAACTATAAATTGAATCATAAGCATTCCATATTTTATTTTAGAGAGGCGGATGTGTGACCTGTTCCTTCGTAGGTAACCAATTGCTTCACCTGCCCCAAAAATCAGCAACAACTCTCCCTATCTTTGCCGCCCTAAAAGTTACCTGTATTTTAATTTTTGTTTATGAAGGTTTTTAAATTCGGCGGGGCAAGTGTCAACAGTATAGAAAGAATAAAAAATGTGGCGGATATTTTAAGGAATTATGAAGGAGAACAATTGATGGTGATTATTTCGGCAATGGGAAAAACGACCAATGCGCTCGAAAAAGTGGCCGATGCCTTCTTTAATAATAATCAGCAGGATGCCCTGCAGTTATTTAACGTGGTAAAGCAAAACCACCTGACTACTGCAAAATACCTGCTGGTAAAAAATTATAATAAAACCTACGATCAACTTGTCAACTTTTTTACAGAGGCCGAATGGCTGCTGCACGATAAACCGGTACGGGAATACGATTATTACTATGACCAGATAGTTTGCGTAGGCGAACTGCTTTCCACCTGCATTATGAGCGCTTACCTGAACGAAGCCGGTATTCAAAATAAATTGGTTGATGTAAGAGATTTATTAAGAACCGACGACAGTTTCAGGGATGCCGGGGTGGATTGGGAAGTTACCACAGAAAACATTAACCAATATCTCAGCCAGGCGCCAAAAGATCAGAACCTGTTTATTACCCAGGGTTTTATTGGCAGCACCGATGCAAATGAAAGTACCACGCTTGGCAGGGAAGGAAGCGATTACTCCGCAGCTATTTTTGCCAATATTTTAAATGCCGAAAGCCTTACCATTTGGAAAGATGTAGAAGGTGTTATGAGCGCCGACCCAAAACAATTTGCCGATGCAGAATATCTAAGCGATCTGAGTTATTTTGAAGTGATTGAGATGGCCTATTATGGCGCACAGGTCATTCACCCAAAAACCATAAAACCGCTGCAGAACAAACAAATTCCGCTGCATGTAAAATCCTTTATCGACCCCTCTTTGCCGGGCACCATCATCAGCCGAAAAAATGCTAAAAAATTACCTCCAATAAAAGTGGTTAAACCTCAGCAGGTGCTCATTCACATGCGAAGCCACGATTTTTCATTTATAGGTGAAGACATTATCAGCAGCCTTTACCATATTTTGGGGGATCTGCATATAAAACCCAACCTGCTGCAAACGGGCGCAATCAACATTCAGCTTTGTGTGGATGATAATCCAGAGAAAATAGATGCCCTGGCCTCGTCGGCAAGTAAACTGTTTGATGTTCTGGTTGAAAAAGGACTGACTCTGCTGACCATCCGTCATTTTAACGAAGAAATACTAGATGCTATGACCGAAGGAAAGGTGGTGGATTTGTTACAAAAAACGACAGAAACAGTGCAGGTTCTGTATAAAGGTTAATACCTGTTATGACGAAAATAGAACCTTGATGCCATCATTAATTTCCATTCAACAAATGATTGAGATTTAATTTTTGGGCGTCAGTAGCAGCCTCCATAGGTGCGAGGTAATTTTTAATTTCCGCCTGTCCCCTGAAAAGTTTGCCCTCAAGCGTTCTTTCAACACCGTCCCGTTCTACAGTAACCTTTAGTATGGGTTCGGTATAATTGGCCTGAAAATATTTCTCCCACAGATCGTTCAGGTTGTTTTCGGTTACCGCTACGCTGTCGACAACTACAAGCACATCATTATCTTTTATTACAAGGGCATTGTTTCCCACATTTTTAAAAACAAATTTACTGGTAGGTTCATCATAAGCCAGGCTCAACTTCTGTCCAATATAAAAAGAGCTTTTGATGGCCTTTTCTTCATAACTATATCCAATTGTCGCAAATAATTCTTTTAGTGGAAGCGGCTGGTCTCCTTTGATATAATTATCTATAAATGTTTTTACCAAAGGGTGAGAAGCGTCAATAATCGCGTCAAATAATTTATCATCCTCAAAAGGTTTATCCGGGCCATATTTGGCCGAAAGGGTTTGAATAACCGTTTTTAAGTCTTTGCCATTATTGGTCTGCTGCCTGATGAATAGATCGAGTATAAATGCGGTTAAAGCCCCCTTGCTGTAAACGCTGTTATATTTTGATTTATACTGTTCCGTAAGCACGTTTTTGCTCATTTCGGTCATTGAGAAATTTCCAAACTCTTCGGCCTGTTTCATTTTCTCCTGCATGTTTCTAAAAAAAGCAGCCTGGTCAATCAGTCCATTTTGAACCTGCACCAAATGTGCAAAATACTCGGTTACCCCTTCGTATAGCCATAGGTGCTGCGACATTTGCGGCTCGATAAAATTAAAGTGTTCAATCTCCTCACTGTGCAGGTTTAAAGGTGTTTGTATATGCAAAAATTCATGGCCGGCCACCTCGTTCACCAAACTATGTAACCGGCTTTCCATGCCAATTTCGGGCAAAAAATAAAACGAAGAATAATTATGCTCCAGCGCCCCATATCCGCCATCGCCAGTAGTGGCCAGCGCCTTATCAGGATCTTCAAAATAAAAAAGAAACTGATAATTCTTAACCGGCAAGCCGCTGAAAAATTTCTCTAAAGCAGCTGATAACGGCTTCAGATATTCAGCGATCCTGTTGCTTTTTATCTTTCCGGTGGCCGAATACACCGAAACATTGATGGTAGTATTTCCCTGAACAAACGAGGTAGTATCGGGCACACAGTATAAAATAGGATTGTCGGCCAGGAAATTATAATTTTTTGCTTCTACCAGGTCTTCGCCAGGCGATTGCCGCGTTACTTTTAGATTGGTGGAAGCAAAAAAATCGGCAGGCTTAAAAACATTGATGGTAAACGGCAAGGCCTGGTAATTTTCAAGATATCCATAAAATGCATGGTTGTTCATGACCACGTTTTTGCCTGCCTCAATGTTTGACCCGCCCGGTTGAAAAACATAATTTGAATAATGTGTATCCCAGGTATCGTTTACTTTATAGTCAATACGGGCAAGCCTTGTTGCTTTACTAATTTTATATTGGTCGCTGTTTAATTTTTGAACCGGAAGTTTCTTGCCCGACTTATCAAATGCTTTAAATTCTTTAATAAACCTGCCAAAATCTTTTACGGCATACGAACCGGGGATCGCTTTGGGAAAAGAAAAAATGGCCGTTTCATCCGCTATAACGGGGGTACGTAACGATACCGAGACCTGGTCATCTGCAATATTTATCAGGTCGGCTGTATAATGGTAACTGTTTTGGGAAAAACCCTTATAAGAAGAACAACACAAGCAGGCTATCGCCACTAAGCAGGTAAAAATTTTCATATGGCTCTTCAATGTAAAAATAAGGGTTTAAACAAGTGCTGTCCTGTAATAATAGTAAAGAAAAACAGGCAATTAAAGATAATATTAAAAGGCTGGAAATTTGTTCTCATAAAAAAAAACGGAAACGGACTGGTCATCTACATCACCACGTATTCGCCTTTGCCATTAACCGAAATGAGCGGCAACTTCTTTTTTTCTTCAAAAAAATCGTACACCTCTTTAATTCTTATTGCAAAACGTTGCAAATCCTGGTTGTCTTTGGTTACCCTGGCAAAATACTCAAAGCTTTTTCTGTTATTGTATCTAATGGGGAATATATGTACCGGAATAAAATCTTCGCCCTGGGTTTTGGCATTGGCGGCTAAAATGTATAATTCTTCAATCTGGTTGTTTTGTATGGGGATGCAACCAACGGTCAGGCAACTGCCATGAATGTAAATATCGCCACCAGGCTTTATGCTGTCGCTTAATAATTTATCGCTTGCATTTGGGTAATTGATGCCTAAAGACAAATGATAACTGCTGCGGGGATTGAATTCATTGATATAATAAAAACCTTCGGGCACCTGGTAATCGCCTTCCATACGCTTTGGGCCCATGCCACCGGCCAATGCACACACTTTGTAGGTTTTGAATAATTTATAGGGGCCGTTTTTTTGATCGCGTACCCAGACTTCCAATTCGCTGTCGTATTTAAACGACCGGATATAAATATGCTTTACCGGCCACGATATGCCAAGATCGTTTAATTGCCTTTTCAAAGTATCTTCTTTCAACTTAACCGCTGCGGCCACCCTTGGATACGTTTTCTGAAATTCAACAAAAGCAGGCTGGGCAAACACGGCATTGGCAAAAGACACCAGGAATATTAAAATCAGTATTTTTTTCATTATGCCAAAAATATTTGAAACATATTAACTTTTGTTCAACTTAACGTTAAAGTGGATAAAGATTTAACCAAAACGGAATTATCCACCTACAAATTGCCTCTCAAGTCCTGTTCGTGCTCCAGAGCCTCAAACAGCGCCTTAAAATTTCCTTTCCCAAAGCTTTTGGCGCCCTTTCGCTGGATGATTTCGAAAAACAGGGTTGGCCTGTCTTGCAAGGGCTTCGAAAATATTTGCAGCAGGTAGCCTTCATTATCGCGATCCACTAAAATACCCAGCTTTTTTAAGGGCAGAAGGTCCTCATCAATGCTCCCTACCCTATCCAACACCGTTTCATAATAGCTATCGGGGATATTCAGGAACTCAACTCCCCTGTTTTGCAGTTCGCTTACCGTCTCAATAATGTTATGCGTTGCAATGGCGATATGCTGCACCCCTTCACCCTTGTAAAATTCAAGGTATTCCTCTACCTGCGATTTCTTTTTGCCTTCTGCCGGTTCATTAATGGGGAATTTTACATAACCATTGCCATTACTCATTACTTTACTCATTAAAGCAGAATACTCTGTAGAAATATCCTTATCATCAAAACTTAGAATATTGCGGAACCCCATTACCTCTTCATAATACTTTACCCATATGTCCATTTGGTTCCACCCTACATTTCCCACGCAGTGGTCCACATACAACAACCCTGTATCCGCGGTCTTACCACCGCAATCCCAAGGTTGAAAGCCCGGCATAAAGAGACCTTTATAATTTTTTCTTTCTATAAAATAATGCACCGTTTCGCCATAGGTTTCAATCCCGCTCAGTACCACCTGTCCATCTTCATCTTCTAATTTTTGCGGCGTCATCATACTTTTAGCGCCTCTTTCTGTGGTTTGATGCCAGGCATCGGTTGCATCATCCACCATTAGTGCCAGCACCTTTACGCCGTCTCCATGGCGGTACACATGGTTAGCAATCGGGTTATCGGCCTGCAAAGCAGTAGTCAGAACAAACGTCAGCTTGTTTTGGCGGATCACATAACTCACTTTATCTCTTTCGCCGGTTTCTGGTCCCGCATACGCCAGCGGCTGAAATCCAAAAGCAGTAATATAGTAGAAACTGGCCTGTTTGGCATTGCCCACATAAAATTCAACGTAATCCGTGCCCTGCAATGGTAAAAAATCAATGTCGGACTCTAATAGCTTATTTTTAACCGGTATGGTTTCCATAAAAAAAATTTGATGAAGTTTAAAAAATGCCGCGGAATTGTATTGTGTCAGCCGGGTTGCGTGTCCATGGCAAGGGCGCTCATGAGCAGTGGGTAGGTATGGCAATAAATCATAATCAAATTTAATTTAAATGGGGGGATAAAGGCTATAAACTTCAATTTGATTAAGATAACGTCTGGTTAAAATAAATAATCCCAATAAAAATACTGGTTGATAGAGAGATTTTCTTCTATTTGCAGCAGCCTGTATTTTTTACAATGCCATTTATGGCTTATTTAAAAAAGAAATAGTGGAATACCAAAACGAACCAAAAAAAAGAATACCCAAAGCCGGAATTTTAGGAGGAGGCCAGTTAGGCAGAATGTTGTTGCAGGAAGCCGCCAATTATCCTGTAGAAACGCATGTAATGGAAAACGATCCGCATTGCCCCGCGGCACACTTATGCCATCATTTTACAAAGGGTGATATTCAGCATTTTGACGATGTATATAATTTTGGAAAAGACCTGGACCTTTTGACCATAGAAATTGAAAGTGTAAACGTGGAAGCGCTGGAAAAGCTGGAGATGGAAGGCGTAAAGGTATTTCCTACCGCATCGGCAATAAAGACCATCAAGAACAAAATACTTCAAAAGGAATTTTACAGCCATCATGAGATACCTACGTCTAAGTTTTTTATAACGCAAAACCTGAACGAACTGCAGCAGCACCGTTCTTTTTTACCTGCAGTGCATAAGATAGCCATGGGCGGATATGACGGCCGCGGTGTGCAGTTACTGCGTTCTGAAAAAGATCTGGATAAGGGCTTTGATGCGCCATCGGTGCTTGAAAAAATGGTAGACATTCATAAAGAGATCGCCGTTATGGTGGCCATGAACGAAAAAGGACAAACCGCTATTTACCCGCCTGCCGAAATGGTTTTCGACAATCAATACAACCTGCTGGATTTTCAGTTAAGCCCGGCTTTTATTGATAAAAACACGCTTTGGAAATGCGAGGCGATTGCTTTAAAAGTGGTTAAGGAACTAAACAGTCCCGGCATATTTGCTGTTGAATTATTTGTGGATGATAATAAAAATGTTTGGGTAAACGAAACCGCGCCCAGGGTTCATAACAGCGGCCACCATACCATAGAAGCCAATTACAGCAGCCAGTTCGATATGCTGTGGCGTGTAATGCTGGGCTACCCGTTGGGAAATACCAGCCCGGTTTTGCCCTCGGCCATTATAAATATTGTGGGTTCGCCGGGCCATACCGGCAATGCCGTGTACGAAGGCCTGGAAGATATTTTAAAGATCGAGAATGTTTTTGTTCACCTGTATGGCAAAAAGCAAACCAAGCCTGGCCGTAAAATGGGACATGTAACTATTATGAGCAACGAAAAACAGGAACTTATACACCAGGCCAACCGTATAAAGACTACTTTGAAAGTGGTAAGCGAGTGAGCAGTGAATAGTGAATAACGAATAATGAATAATGAAGAACGGAGAGTGAGTATTGAATAGTGAAAAATGAAGAGTGAAAAATGGATGAAGGATAAGCTAAAGCGCTGATGCATGTTATTTTTCAATGCTAATGCAGACTGAGCTTTTACGCTGAATTAATGACCATTTGGACTTCTGGGAAATATGGAAATAACGCAGGTAATCGTGAAAATGCTGATGTCATTCCGATCCTGATTTTTGATCGGGAAGGAATCCTTAGGTAGAACATCTGATTAGAGCTAAAATTTTAATAACAACAGATTTCTCACTTTGCAGGTTGCTGGTCTTTGTGTAAAGGTTCATAAGTCAATTTTTTTACATTTTAATTTGATTAATAAATGAATACACTTCCTTCGCCTTTAATTGGTATTGTAATGGGCAGCGACAGCGACCTGCCTGTTATGGAAGCGGCTGCCAATGTTTGTAAAGATTTTGGCATCTCTTACGAGATAACCGTTGTGTCGGCGCACCGCACACCGTTGCGCATGGTAGAATACGCGCTATCGGCCAAAGAGCGTGGATTGAAGGTTATTATTGCCGGCGCAGGCGGTGCGGCTCATTTGCCTGGCATGATCTCTTCCATAACCATTTTGCCGGTGATAGGTGTGCCAATTAAATCTTCGAACAGCATGGATGGGTGGGATTCTATTTTGTCGATTTTGCAAATGCCCAATGGTGTGCCTGTAGCTACCGTGGCGTTGAACGCTGCTAAAAATGCTGGTTTGCTGGCGGCCGAAATATTAGCCATACACGATGCCACTCTATCGGAAAAACTACAGGAGTATAAAAATGATATGCAAAAAACGGTTATCGAAAAAATTGGAACTTTAAAACAGCAGGGTTTGCCCAATTATTTTGATAAATAATCCATTTTAGTTTTTTTCAAAATCATTTAACCGAGTGAAAGCTGTTGGACCGCCCGGCAGGTTAAAATGGCTATAATAGCTAAGGTTGTAGCTAATCAATACTGTCATTTTACATAGGTACATAGGCGAAAAAAAATTGACAATCGAATGTACTTTTTGGTGCAGAGCACCCAAATATTTGTAGATTACAAAATTGCGGAACAACCTAAGGTGCAGCGCACCGAAATATCAACTAACAATTTTGCCGGGAGTGTTTTTATGCAATTATTGCGGTGCGCTGCACCTCAAAATTTCCTAATCCCAAATAGGAAAATATTTGGCGACTACAATTTTTATTTGTAAAGAAGTTTTATTGTTTTATCCGGGGCTTCGTCTTAAACGGTTTACTATGATATTGTCGAAAAGCCGATGGTTGCAACTCTATTATGTTGATTGGATGTACCGGTGTGCAGAGCACCTGAATATTTGTATCAACCGAAAAGTATACGCTTTTTTCCAGGTGCAGCGCACCGGAATATTTGTAGCACCCAAAATCGATAAGTTTTTTGCGAGGTGCAGCGCACCAGAATATCCGAATAAAACCAAAAAATGAAATAGATATAAAATTGAAAATTGTTAGAGCATCATTCCTGGTGTACCGCACCGGGATATCCGAAAAATACCCTGTGACCTAGCAGTTGGCCGCTCACAAGATTTAAT
>JBBRCW010000083.1:0-20624 GCA_038204535.1 Chitinophagales bacterium
GAAAAATTGTCACCACGAAAAATGAGGTCTTCATATGCAAGTTGATATTCTTCATGGTTATTGTGCTTTTAATGGCAGTGTTTCAATTTCGTTGCGCATGTACCCGCTATGGTTCCACTGTTTAACCGGCTGAGTTTGCCCTTTTGCGTTGGTGGCCCTTACCTGCAGGTAATAGTTTCCTTTTTGGGCGGGTTTAAAAGCATAGTGCCACCGGCGCCACGAATATTTACCAAGACCGGCATCCAGTTTTGCAGGCTGCCATGTTTTGCCGCTGTCTGCCGATAATTCCACTTTGGTAATTCCATCTCCTCCGTCAAAGGCCAGGCCCTGCACATCCGTTTGCTGGCCAACGGTAACGGTTACATCCGGCTCTGGCGAAACAAATAGAGAACGCACATCCATTTTATTGATGGGTTCAACATTAGTAACAATCGCATCGGGACTTTCATTGCCATTCGGTTCATTTTTAGGTACGGTATATGCCTTTGCCATCCAAAATCCATCGTAAGGCACCGACAGCACCTGGATATTACTCAGCATTCCTACCCAATAGGTCGCATACCATCCCGGCACTACCAATTTTAGCGGATACCCATTTAACAAAGGCAGCGTCTCGCCATTCATTTCGTAGGCGATCATTACTTCGCCGTCGTCGGCATGCTTAAACTGCAGCGATTTTATAAAGTCGGGTGTGGTTGTCATGGGCGGGGCATCCAGGCCATTAAATGTCACTTCTTTGGAGTCTGCCTTTGCGCCTGCCATCGCCAATATATCTTTTAATTTTACCCCCGTCCATTTAGCATTACCCATTGCCCCGTTTTTCCATTGCCCGCCCGGCACCCGCGGGTCGAAAAAACTTCTTGAATTACCGGCGCATTGACAAAGTGCGGTTATTGTAAACGGTGTAAATTTTGTTTTAAGGTCGCTGAGAGACAAGGCAAGTTCTTTGGCAACATTGCCGCCTATTCGCAAACGAAAAGTATCAGCATTTACAGCAGCGGGCAGTATAGAAAGATGCCAGCGAACAAAAAATGCGCTATTGGGTGTGTAGTCCTGCAAAAAGTATTTCAACGGCGTTTCCAGGTTAGGCGGCCTGTCTGTTAGTAAGAGTAAACTGTCTTTGCCTTCCGCTTTTACCAAAGCATAATTGGGGGTTCCGTCATCTTGAATAACGGGTGATTTTGGCTGGGTATTACATGAAAAAAACACCGCAGCAAGCAAAATAAGAAGGCAATAGTTTTTCAATACATGACAAGTTTAAATGAACACCATTAAGATTGAAGGGTAAAAGTAAAGCTTATTGGTTTTTGTAACGGCGTTAGAAAAACATTATAGACCCCGAATATCGTTTTAATAAACACTTTGGAAAATCATACTTAAGATTTTCTCTAATCGGTTTGCCTTGAATGCCCGAAATATCGTTCAAAAAGAAAATACCTTGCGTGCATTTATACCTGTTGGTTTTGCGAGCCGTAAGAAAGTATCGCGTTCACTAATTACTTTAACTGTGCTGCCAGCCTTACCTCGCTGCCTTCGGTCTTTGTAAGGCCATCGCCCAGGGCTTGCCGGTAACCTTCTGCTATGGTGCTTAGTTGCTTTACTACTTCGGGATATTTATCTTTTACATCCCTGTCTTCGCCGGGGTCAGTGGAAAGATCGAACAACGATAATGGCACATCCATTGTTCCGTGCCTGCCGGGGTACCGGTTGCCGCCAATGGAAGCCGGTGGCCCGTAGGTTTGTGAATTATGCGGAAACATCAGCTTCCAGTTTCCTTTGCGAATGGCTTTCAAATTATTTTTATCGTAGTAGTAAACAAACTCATCGCGGGGATTAGCGCTTTTATCGCCCAGTAACACGTTTTTAAAATTAACGCCATCAATTTTTTTGACCGGCATTTTTGCCCCGCATAAATCTACCAGTGTGGGCAACACATCCATGGTGGTCAGCAATTTATTGCAAACCGTGCCGGGCTGCGTATGTCCTTTCCAGCTTATGATGCAAGGTACTTTAAGGCCGCCGTCAAAGGCAGTGCCTTTGCCTTCGCGCAGGCCGCTGGTGTTGCCGGCGTGATTGCCGAATGTTAGCCAGGGGCCATTATCGCTGGTAAATATCACGATCGTGTTATCCAGCAGATCATTCGCTTTTAATGTCTTCATCACCTCGCCTACCGACCAGTCTACTTCTTCCATTACATCGCCAAACATGCCTGCGCCACTTTTACCTTTAAACTTATTAGATACACCCAACGGCACATGTACCATAGAATGGGCCAGGTACAAAAAGAACGGGTTGTTTTTGTTTCGGTTGATAAATGAAACAGCGCGGCTGGTGTAGTCGGTGGTCAACTGGTCCTGGTCATCAAAACTTGAAATGTTCTTTATGGTATTATTTCCTTCAATCAAAGGCAGCGGCGGATATTTGGAGCGCCATGAAGACGTGTCGGTCCATTTTTCGCCATTGTAATCGTACGCCCACATGTCGTTTGAATAGGGCAGTCCGTAATATTCATCAAAGCCATTTTGCAAAGGCAGGTAAGGCACCTTATGGCCCAGGTGCCATTTGCCTGCCATACCTGTCCTATAGCCCTTATCTTTCAGCAACTCCGCAATGGTTTGTTCATCGGGGTTCAGCGCGAATTTGGCATTGTGATTAATGGCCCCGCTTATACCTATGCGGGTAGGATAGCAACCGGTAAGGAGCGCACTGCGGGAGGCCGTACAAACCGCCTGTGCCACATAAAAATCGGTAAACCTTATGCCCTGCGCGGCCAAAGCATCAATGTTAGGTGTTTGATAAGGGCCGCCGCCGTAACACACGGGATCGCCATAACCCATATCGTCCATAAAAATAATAACTACGTTTGGCGTTTTAGCGGATGGAAAACCAGCGGCTGTTTTGGTCTTATCAAGCTTATGCGCGGTAAAAGCGGTTAGCAAAATGAACGCAAACAAACCAAGATAAGGGGTGGCTATTTTTATTGACATGCTTTATTATTTTATTCCTGAAGATAATTAACTGCTGCATTTTGATGTTATTCTCATTGTTGCCAGTTTTCAGAATATATGTTTTTCATTTCCGGAAATCTTTCATCGCTGTCACCGGCTTCTTTTTTCAATTTCAATAGTGCTGTTTTCATGTTTTTAATGATGGAGCTGTATTGGGCATCGTTGATGGCGTTGTGCTTTTCTTTCGGATCTTTTTCAAGGTCATAAAACTCCCAGGCAAGCGGCGTTGTTTCTTTAGAGGCGCCCCTCATACCCAGCGGCTGCCCATAAAAGAAAATGAGTTTATACCGGGTATCGCGAATGCCAAAATGCGCCGGACGATTTGGACTGTGCTCCCAATAACGGTAGTACATCGCCTTTCGCCAGTCTTTGGGCGTTTGGCCCTGCAGGTTCTTTCTAAAACTTTTGCCTTGTATAAAAGCTGGTTTGCTAATGCCGGCATAGTCGGCGAACAAGGCGGCAAAGTCTGTATTCAGCACCATATCGTTTAAACGTGTGCCCCCTTTTATCTCTTTTGGATATGCAACAACGAACGGCATCCGCAACGATTCTTCGTACATCATCCGTTTGTCCATAAAATCGTGCTCTCCTAAAAAATAGCCCTGGTCGGCCGTGTAAATAATCACCGTGTTTTTATCAAGCCCTGAAGTTTCAAGGTAATTGAGCAATTTGCCCAGGTTGTCGTTAATACCCGCCACACAGCGCAGGTAATCCTTTATAAATTTCTGATAGATCTTTTTTCTTGCTTCAATGGGGTTCAGGCCTTCGGTAGTAAAAGGCAGCCCGGGATAGGTTGTCCAAAATTTACCCGTTGAAGCCCGCTCATACCTGCGCCCCAGCTCTTCAAGCGGTTGCCCTTTAAATGTTCGGCCCGTGGTGGAAGCGCCCGAATCCAGAAAAGTTTCAGGATAGGGAAAATCAACACCATGATATAAATCTTTAAACCGGTCGGCGAAGTCGAATGGCTCGTGGGTCGATTTAAAATGACACATTAAAAAAAAGGGCTCGTCCTCTTCCCTTTGCTTCATCCAGTTAATGCTCATGTCTGTTGTAATATCATCAACAAACCCGTTGATGGTATCACCTGCTTTTTCAGTATCGTTCCAGTTGTTTTTATTTAAATAGCCGGGGTTGTGGTAAACGCCCTGGCCTGGTAGAACATTAAATGTATCGAAACCGGCGGGCATTTTTTTAAGGTGCCATTTACCAAATATGGCGGTCTGGTAACCGGCGTGCTGCAGGTGTTTGGCTATATTATCCTTTTCGGGCGATAGTGCATCGCCGAGAGTGTATACCCCATTGACATTACTATATTCGCCCGTTAATATAGTGGCCCTGCTGGGTACGCAAATAGAATTGGTGCAGAACACGTTGTTCAGCACAGCGCCTTTGGCCGCCAGCCGTTTTATGTTATTATTCTTGATATAATCCTGAAGAATGCCGCCGTAAATGCCCCATGCCTGCGATGTATGATCGTCGGCCATGATGAAAATAATATTTGGCCGCCCGCCGGATGATGATGCATTTTTTTGGGCACTAATATATTGGCTGGAAAGTGACAACCAAAATATCAACAAGCAATGCTTCATCTCTTTATTAGTTCTGGTTAAATTTATATTCTACATAAGATTTGCACAATATACTAAAAATAGACTCTGTTAAAATAGCCGGCATTTACGGTTTTAACCTGAAGTGCATTGTTATGATTAAACCGACTCCTCGTCATTGCCTATCGTGTGGACCAATTTTTTTACATGTGCTTTTTATTCGAAATCAAGCAAAGTAATTCTATAATGAAAGACTTAAAATAGCCCCATAGTGGGCTTCCTGTTTATAGAATACAAATCTAATCGCGCATCCAGTCTCCATACAAGCCGCCTACATTCATCAAAACAGGAAGCACCTACGGAGCTATAAAAAAGACACTTCCTTGTATTTTTCTATAAACAGGATGCTCCTATGGAGCAAAAAAGACTTCAGGAATGTGTGCAAACGATAGGTCATAGCGAGGCACAGCCTGCCCCGCTTCTTCTGGCGGGGAAGCAATCCCCAGCATAATCAGGTTGACAAAGTACCGGGGATTGCTTCGCCAACCTTCGCAATAACGAACGCTTGTTTAATGCGACATTTGTTTAACAATTATTAAAACCAAAGCAGATGAAAGACATAACGAAAAAGTACGCCAACGGCGAAATAACGGTCGTCTGGAAACCGGCAATTTGTATTCATTCTACCGAATGCTTCCACGGACTGCCAGAAGTATTTAATCCAACCAAAGACCCTGGATAAATGCCGACGCCGCCACGACTGAACAGATCATTCACCAGGTTGATAAGTGTCCCTCAGGTGCTTTATCCTATTTTAGAAATGATGGAAAAGCAATTCAATCTGACGCTGATGAAACAACAGGAACAAAAATAGAAGTAATGCCAAACGGTCCGCTGCTGGTACATGGCCAACTAGTGATTACCGATGCGCAAGGGCAGGAGATCACCAAAAATAAAGTAACTGCCTTTTGCCGTTGCGGACATTCGGATAAGAAGCCTTTTTGCGACGGGTCGCATTCAAGGTTGGGATTTGAAGGGTAAAAAATGGAAGGCATTTAAATTCAAGCAATAATATTTCTGTTTAATGATTGCTGCCCTTTGCAGGGGCACATTTCAAATTGTCGCTTTTTTTTGTTTTAACGAAGTTTCAGACCTCCTCGTCATTGCGCCGTGTCTCGTTCGAAGGCTATCGTGTGGACACAACTCTTGGATTTGCTTTTTATTCGAAATGAAGCAATGTGATTCAATAATAATAATTTTAAAATAGTCCCATGGGGCTAGCTGCTTATAAATTGTAAGATCAATCGCGCATCCAGTCTCCATACAAGCCGCCTACATTCATCAAAACAGGAAGCACCTACGGAGCTATAAAAAAGACACTTCCTTGTATTTTTCTATAAACAGGATGCTCCTATGGAGCAAAAAAGACTTCAGGAATGTGTCCAAACGATAGGTCATAGCGAGGCACAGCCTGCCCCGCTTCTTCTGGCGGGAAAGCAATCCCCAGCATAATCAGGTTGACAAAGTACTGGGAATTGCTTCGCCAGACAAGTCTGGGTTTCATTTTACATCCGTAGTCGCAGACTACGGATAGCCTTAAACCCTTTTCAAGCTTTTCAGGAAACCTATCACATTCCAAGGATTAGTGTGTAATTATTTATTTCTGATAAAATCTTTGCCTAACACTATTCGCCTCAATAACTGTAAAGGAATTTTGAAGGATAATCGTTTTAGAGCTAACCAGTCTTAAAAGTGATTCAGCCGCAAAGACTGGAGAATTTCCTTTTTCTCTGAAAAATACTACCGACGGCGGATTATTCTTTTCGTATTTGAAAATCAATTCCCCGTAATCACTATCAAAGGTTAGGATAATTAAATCCAGGGTTAAGGCGATTTTCATTACATCGCTGTCTGAGATCCCGGGTGAATCTTCCTGAATGCTTTTAACCGCAAATCCATTATTTCTAAGGATTATCGTGCTGGGTTTTGGAAAATTCTCATTCGCTAAAAACATATTAAGCTGAAATTGGAAAAAACAATTCTTGTTGAATACATGTTCTAAGATAGGAAAATACAGCTCTTAGAGATTCTACTGTCAAGGTCGGATATGATTCCAGTATTTGCTTTTCAGTCCACCCGCTAGAAAAAAGTTCCAGCACAAGCTCCACCGAAATTCGGGTGCCTTTAATAGTTGGTTTTCCAAGAAGCACCTGGTTATCTGAAACAATATGATTTTGCCAATTCATATTGCAATGTACAAATTTTTATAAGTTGTTTTCAACTGCATATCTTCCGTGCTTTTTCAGAGATTCTTTCCCGCCTTTGCAGGTGTTCTTCACCTGCAAAAATTTATTAAGAAATAGAAAGATCCCTCCGGAGTTTCTTATAATGGCATGGCACACTGGCAAAAAGTCTCCTAAATATTAAAAAGCAAATAACAATGTCAGTAATTCGATAACCAGTCAATGTCTGACGCACCTTTCTCATCGCACCCAAAGTTTACAAAAACCTATGCCTTCAACATTGGTTTTCGTAGCACTCCTGTAGCCTTTAAAACCACCTTCAAAATCCGCTGTTTCATTCCGGCATTTGCCCGCAGAATTCTAAAATATTTTTTAATAGGCTTTCATTCCACTTATTTTATCGAATTTCAGCTTGTAATAATTTAAAACGAATTTGCTGTACATGAAAAAGCCTGCACATTTTCTTCATTTCTTATTCTCTTTCTTTTTAATCACCTCAAGCACTTACGCTCAACAAAGACCCTCGTTATACAAGGTGCTGACCTTAACTGGTAGCAAACAGGCAGCGAGAGATGTTGCGCAGGATAATGGAATTGCCGGCGTGTGGCAGAAGCTGCAAAAACTGCAAACAACCGCCAGCGTTTTGCATACCCAGGCGCATCCCGATGATGAACATGCCGATCTGCTTACTTATTTAGGCCGGGGTAAAGGTGTTAGAACAGCCTTACTTTCTTTAAACCGGGGAGAAAGCGGCGGAAATGTTTTAGGCGTTGAATTTTTTGACCAGTTAGGAATGTTACGTACCGAAGAATTTTTATTAGCTGCCAGTTATTATGGTTTAGACGATCTGTATTTTACCAAACTGGTCGATTACGGTTATTCAAAACGTGTGGAAGAAGCTTACCAGAAATGGGATCGCCAAAAAGTGCTGGCCGAAATGGTAAGGGTGATCAGGATCAACCGGCCATTGGTCATCATTTCACGCTTTCATGGTTCAGAAAGAGATGGGCATGGCAACCACCAGGCAGCGGGCGAAATAAGCCAGGAAGCTTTTAATGTGGCCGGTGATCCCAATGCTTTTCCTGAACAGTTAAGCAAAGAAGGACTGCGGCCCTGGCAACCGCTTAAATTATACAGAGGTGGCGTAAGAGTAAATGAACACTGGAATATTGAACTTAATACTGGTGTGTATAGTCCGTGGTTAGGCGATACCTACAAGAATTTTTCTTTGCTCGGCTACAGTTTTCACCGGTCTCAGTTTGGTGGGCAGCGGCGGCAGGTTAACGGGCCATCCCGGCAATATTATGAGCGGGTAGCCAGCCGCGTTTCAGGCAATGAAAAAGAAACCGATTTTTTTGAAGGGATCGATACTTCTATTACAGGCATTTTTTCATTAACGGGTAGTCCGGCACCAGCAGGCGTAAATATTTTGCTTGTCCAAACAAAAGATGCAGTTGACAACGCCGTTAAAAATTTCAACCCGGCCAGCACGTCGGCTATGCTGCCTTTCTTAACCCTCGGATTGGATAAAATTCGGGCAGCCATTGGTTTAACCACCAACGCGCCGGAAGCACTTTTTTTATTGCTGGTTAAAGAACAGCAATTTGAAGATGCTATTAATGAAGCGGCTGGTATCGTTTTGCAGGCCACCGCGGTTTCTGTAGGAACAAAAGAAAAACGGAATTTTTATGAAGCTGAACCGGTAATGGGTTTTGCTGTACCCGGAAGATCGTTTAAAGTAGAGGCAGTTTTGCAAAATAATAGTCCGGTGGTTATAGAACCCCAATCGATTGAATTGGTTGCTCCGGAAAAATGGCAAACCGAAAAAAGCAATAAGGCCATTCAGCAGTTGCAAACGAATGAAAAATCGGAGTTGATTTTTACTGTTACTGCTTCTGAAGATGCTCCTTTTAACCAACCTTATTTCAAAAGAAATTCGTTACAGGCGAACCAGTATGAGCTAAGAGACAATACATTTGAGAACCTGCCCTGGAGCGCACCGGTATTACAACTATCAGCCTCCTATCTGATAAATGGCCAACGGGTACATTTACAGGTTCCTGTTCAAACCAGACAATCTAATTTGCCTTATGGCTATAATAGTTATACTTTAAAAGTTGCTCCCGCCCTGGCGGTTAATCTTTTACCCGCAAGAGTTGCTATTCCTGCAACTAAAAACAGTGTAACAATAAAGGCCCAGGTAAAACTGGTTAATAATTTTGATAGCACTTTAAATGGTGTACTCACTTTAAAAACACCCGCCAGCTGGAAAATAACACCTGAAAAAACCAACTTTTCTTTTAAAAATGCAGGTGAGAAAAATACTTATTCTTTTGACATTACGCTTCCAAAGGTTGATGCAGAAAGTTATGTCGTTCGGGCGATAGCAAAGGCCAATGGAAAAACTTATAGCCAGGGATATGAAGTAATAAATCATCGCGATCTGGATGAAAGTATTTTATACCATGATGCTGCTACCATTTATAAAGGCATTAATGTACGGGTTGCACCAGGCTTAAACATTGGTTATATTATGGGGGTAGGCGATGAAGTGCCAGCCGGACTAAAACAATTAGGCGCTAACGTTCAGTTGCTGAACAGCCAGGACCTTGCAGGTGGCAAACTGGGGCAGTTTGACGTAGTAATGGTTGGTACCCGGGCCTATGCCGTTCGCCAGGATTTAAATACCTATAACCAGCAATTGCTGAATTATGCAAAGAATGGCGGCAACCTGGTGGTGCTGTTTCAAACGCCGGAGTTTGTACCTGAGCGAATGGCGCCATACCCCGCCACCTTGCCGGGTAATTCTGAAGAGGTCTCAGAAGAAGATTCGCCGGTCGTACTATTAAATCCACAACACCCTGTTTTAAATATCCCCAATAAAATAACGGTCAACGATTTTGATCATTGGGTGGAACAAAGAGGATCAAAATTCTTTTCGAAATGGGATGATGCTTATGTACCCATCATTTCAACCCACGATACCGGGCAGGAGCCGCAAAGCGGAGGCTGGCTAATGGCAAAATATGGTAAGGGAAATTATACCTATTGTGCCTATTCATTTCACAGGCAGTTGCCTTATTCGGTAGAAGGAGCGTTTAGAATAATGGCCAACATAATTTCTTATGGCAAAAAATAAACTATCAAAATAAAAGAACTCATTTCCTTAAAAGCAAAATAGCCGGGGTTTTGCAAAAGGAATTATTGATTATGTGCGGACGAGGCAGTGGTTTTTGTGGTATTCTGCGATGCAATCAGCATAAAAAAGCTGATCGCCTTTGCTGTACATAATGTTATTGATTTGTGTAATAAGCATTAAAGTCTGATGTATAATCTTGTGGCGAAATTTTAGGAACTGAGTCTATGGCACAAGTCAATTACTAATGCAACTACAATCAATACAAAACAAATGCGTCAAACCATTTAAAGTCCATTTTTACCCGCGATTTAATGGAAGGCGGTGCATCAATAACAATCTTACCAATATGTCCAGATTTTTTTAAACCGACGTTCTTCCAGTTCTTACCACCATCTTCAGTCTTGTAAACGCCGTCTCCATAACCCACCACCCGTTGGTTATTATTTTCACCACTGCCCACCCAAACCACATTTGAATTATTCGGATCCATGGTTACACAGCCAATGGAAAAAGAGTTGGCTTTATCGAATACAGGGCTGTAAGTAATGCCCGCATTAGTTGTTTTCCAAACGCCGCCCGATGCTGATGCCACATAGTATTCAGCAATGTTGTTAGGATTAACAGCCAGGTCAACAATCCGGCCCGAAGTAAGCGCTGGCCCTATACTACGAAAAGCAAGGCCACTAAAAGTTGAAGATTGCCAGGCATCTTTTTCATCTGCTTTTTTTACCGGTTCGGTAGTCTTCTTTTTTTGTGCGTGGATACTGGTTGTAGCGGTTAACAGCAGTATTACCAACGAACATGATGAAAACCATTTCATAAGCGTAATCATTTTGGGAAGCGAATAATAACTAAAACAGTAATAAAAACTGTTGTGTGCAAGATGTTGAACAAAATGCTTTGTTGCAGAGCGGTACGAAAAAACAAAGTGATGAGGAATGAAGATGCCAATGGCGAAGCGTATAATATTTTACAACTACTCCGGTAGCTATTGTTTTTTTGTGCAGCAGGTTTAAATAAACATAGTGGAGCCTGCACTGTCCTGAATCTATTTCAGGATTATTTCAGGGTCACTCCCGTCTGAACGGCTTCAGCCGGGCGGGCACTTGTACTGGTGGTAGTGGGGGCGGCAGGTTACTGCTTATAAGTAATGGCCAGGAGCGCAAAGCCGGGCACGACTTTAAGATGGCAGTTATGCCGCTGCGATCCGTATGTCTGCGACTACGAATCAAACTTGAAAGCCCGATTGTATTGGGAATTTGATAACCAGACGTTGAGGACATAAAGCAACCGGTTAAAGTAAATCAACGATAGGTTTTCAAAGACCAGACGCAGTCTGGGTTTTTTTTGCCCCAAAAAAAAATCCCCTCCTGAACGTGCAAAAGGGGATTTTTAAATTGGCGTGATGGGCTATTGTTTTATGAATTTTCGATTGATGATTCCTTCACTGGTTTGAATGGACAGGATGTAAACACCCGGCCTTAGTTCCGATACATTGATCGAATTACTGCGGGTAAGGCCTTTGAAAGCTTTTACAAGGCGCCCGTCAATGGTAAACATTTTAATGCTCCTGATCTCCTGCTGCATATCAATGCGCAATTCGCTGGCCACCGGGTTGGGATAGATTTTTATGACTTTGGTATTGCCACCTGTTATCAATCCTTCAACACCAGGTTCGTTACCGGTATCCTTCTGCGATACAAGGGTAACCGATTTACTATTACCTGAGGTAATGGTGGCACCTGAGGCGGCTGTTATGGTTACCGCATCGATATATATTTGGTTGGTGTTGGTGCTGGCATCGCACTGAAAGCGGAACTGTGCATTGGCAGGAAAGCCGACCGTATTGAGATTGATAGTAGAATGGTAAAAACCATTGTTGTTAAAGTCTGTTCCGGCAACAAAAACTGCGACTGTTGACCAGGTGCTACCATCAAAATAACGTAGCCAGAAATCGTGTCCGTTGGCCATACCAAATGAATAAAAATAAAAATCAACGGTTAGCTGATTGTAGGAAGTTACATTGTATGCAGGGCTGGTCATTGCCGATGCAGTACCAGAGTTATCGCGGATCAAAATAGAGGAACTGCCTTCGTACGAACGCGATCCGCTATATCGGCTACAATCGCTGCCACCATCAATCCATCCATCCCAACCGGTTTCAAAGTAATGGGCCGAAAGGGTAGTGGTTGTACTCGCCGCCTGTGTAGCCACGCTGATGGTATTTGATGGGGTGCTGTTGCCGGCGGCATCTTTGGCCTTTGCATAAATACTATAGGTGGTAGATGGTGTTAATCCATTAATGGCATAAGTGGTGGCCGTTGTGGTCGATCCATTTAAAACGCCATCAACATATACGTCGTAACCGGTTACACCTACATTATCTGTAGCTTTCGTCCATGAAAGGGAAATACTGCCAGATGTGCTGCTGGTTGAGTTTACGACAAAAGCTGAAGGCGGCGTAATATCGGGTGCGGTGGGTGTGGTTACAGAAATGGTATTGGAATTGGTGCTGTTGCCCGCCGCATCTTTTGCTTTAACGTACAGGCTGTAACTGGTGCCAGCCGAAAGCCCAGAAACGGTAAAGGTTAGGCTGGTGGTGGTTCCTTTTAGTACGCCATTGGCATAAACATCGTAGCCAGTAACGCCTACATTATCTGTAGCGGCGGTCCACGACAGACCGATGCTATTTTCGGTGCTGCCTGTTGAACTTAACACAGGGGCTGTTGGTGGCTGGGTGTCGCCGGCGGAGGTAAAGGTTACGGTATAATCTTCCACTTCACCATAGGCAAAGGTTTCGCAAGTTGTTTGTTGTCCATTGTATTTCATGCTTACACGCATCCTGGTACTACCATTGGCGGTTGATGGTATAGTCATGTTTCCGGTCACGGCAGCTTTGCTTAACCCTGCACCAAATACCTGCTCGCCTGCATCGTCAAAGTCGCCGTCTTTATTAAAGTCGATCCATATTTTCCAATACTCGTTGTAGGCAGTGCTGGCAAAACCAGGTGTAAGGGTTACCGGGTTGGTGCTTCCTGCTGCAAGACTAACGGTAAGGTTGGTAAAGTTGGTATACCCTGCAGCCCCTGAGTTGTTGGTAAACGAACCAACCGCAACGGTTTTGATCCACTCGTAGCTAGAACTGTTGCCCGAAGAGGTGCAATAACAACTGGCACCATAGGCACATCCCACCCCTACGGCATACCATGCATTGGTGGTGGCAATTACTTCGGGGCTGCCTGCGCCAAACAAATCAATGGCTGACTGTATAGCGCCGGTGCGGGCTGCGCTATAATTAGAAGAGGCCGATAAATAAACGTTTAGATTTCTATACGCTATTTGGGCAGCTTTAATAATACCTAAGCCGGTTACATTATAGGCACTGCCAACATCGTTGGTGCCCGAAGCTCCTGCGGTTAAAATATAAAACCATTTATTCTGCACACCCGAGTTGGTATGCACGCCGCCATTATCTGCCGTGCCTGCGTACCAGTTGGTGCCTTTGTAGGTATCGGGATCGCCATAGGTTTTAGGGTTACTCATGGATCGGAAAGGAGTGCCAATGTCCTGCGACATCAGCCAGTCGTTGGTGCCTTTTGAATAATTTTCTATGCTTTCGCCAAAAATGTCGGAGAATGATTCGTTCAAGGCACCGGACTCATTGCTATAGGTAAGGTTGGCCGAAAACTGGGTAACACCGTGGGTTATCTCGTGGCCGCAAATATCAATCGATACCAGCGGTCCGTAAGTGGTGCCGTTGCCGTCGCCATAGGTCATGCGGGCACCATCCCAAAAAGCATTAACATAATTGGTGCTGTAGTGTACATACGATTTTATGGCACCGCCGGCGTTGTTAAATGAGTTACGGTTGTGTTTTGTTTTGTAATAATCATAGGTTTGGTCGCCAGCCCAATGTGCGGCGTTGGCGGTTCTGTCGGTGGTAAATGAAGTGGTGGTGCTTGTTACATCTACAGCGCTGGCATAGTTAGTTCCATTGTTCATTGTGTAGGTTTCAATGGCTCCAATGCTGGTGGTTGCGGCCTGCCTTAACCGGTAAGTAGTTCCTGTATAGTCGGCAGTTATGTTTTGCGTTCCGTTATACAAAGTATTGGCGGTTGCCGCTACATTGGCGTCGTGTATCAGTTGTTCTTCTTTTAAATAAGCCCCTGTTTTGGCATCGATAAAAACATAGGCCCTGTACAGCGGCTCTGCCGCATATACATCAAACTTATAAGCCAGAGTAGGCTCAATACGTTTTTCATCGTCCGAAACAATCACCAGTTCTCCTTGTGGTTTTTGGTAACCGGGATATCCTTTATTTACCTTTCCCTCCCAGGCATACACAGTGGCTTTTACATGGGCCAGGGCATTGGCAAAGGCCGAGGTAGCCGATAGGGATGGCGAAACATTTACATTGACGACATCTACAAATGTTCCTGATAACGATTTTACCAAACCCCCTTTGGCGTGTACGGTATAGGTTGCTCCTTCTACCTTGATACCTTTATAAAACTGCTGGTATTTGTCGTGGGTAAAGCCTATTTCGTCCTGTTGCTCGTTTAATAGCCGCATTTCATCGACTGGCGTTAATTCCAGGTACTGCTTCATTAAATTCGGCGCTTGCCCCTTGCTAACATTTTGATCGATTGCAAAAAACTGCGGGTATTTTTTACCGGGAAATTCCGGCTTCTTTTGTGTAAAAACATTGGTAACACTGCAGAAAAGGACTGCAATAAGTAGAAAGCGTTTCATAAAAACGATTTAGGGTGGAAAATGGAAAGGCCAATTTAATCTGAATGAAAAGTTAATGAATACTTAAGACATTCTTAAAAAAAAAGTTAAAGCGATTTAACATTTTGAGCAGCAGGTAAAAAAGATGTATAATTTCTTTGAGGTTGGTATCAAACAGGTTTTTCAAAATAACCAGATTGGCAATGCCAGTTTCATCTTCTATGGTCATGATGGAGATTCTGGACCATGTTGAAATGAAACAAAATACCTGCTATCCGTATGTCTGCGACTACGGAACAGAATAGAAAACCCGAATGTCTCCGGACTTTAATAACCGGACGTCGAGGTTTTAAAGCAACCGGTTAAAGAAAATCAACCGTAGGTTTTCAAATACCAGACGCAGTCCGGGTTTTTATTTGCCTCCGTAGTTGTTTTGCGGAACAGTACGGAGGCTGGGGCCGCTGCTATCCGTATGTCTGCGACTACGGATAAAAATAGAAAACCCGATTGTATCGGGACTTTAATAAACGGGCGTTGAGATTTTAAAGCATGGAATTAAAGTAAATCAACCATAGGATTTCAAATACCAGACGCAGTCCGGGGTTTTCATATGCCTCTGTAGTTGTTATGCAGAACAGTACGGAGAGCTGGGGATTACCCCTCGGCAGGCTGTGCTTCAGTTGTCCCGCCGAATGGGAACAACACCCTGCAACGGCTATGCTGCCGGGAACACCTGCCAAGGCAAACGGTATCCATACCAGAAGCATAAAAATCACCCAGTTTTTGTTCAATACTTCCCGCTGCATTATTGGCTTTTGATACACTGTCCAATATATGCTGTAACCGCAGCCGTTGCGGGTAGTTCATAAACATATAGGCACCCACACCAGACTGCGAGGGTGGTATCTGTGCACTATCGTACCATTTACGGTTGATATGCATAAAGAAGTTATTGCCGGGACTGATGGAGGAGTCAATGCCCGTTATTTCAGCAGATCGTTGTTCCGATTTGTTTTGGCAGGCTGCTATGGCAAAAAAGGCTG
Source organism: Chitinophagales bacterium (assembly GCA_038204535.1). Taxonomy (GTDB): domain Bacteria; phylum Bacteroidota; class Bacteroidia; order Chitinophagales; family Chitinophagaceae; genus Segetibacter. The sequence goes on from JBBRCW010000083.1 coordinate 15,712, forward strand.
TTAACAGAAGGAGGAGAGTTTTCATAAATGGTTTTTGGGTTGTGCGATTAGGGCGATGTGAGGGATTTGGTTTTTGGTTGGTTGAAGTTAGCTTTTTTGGGGTTTTTGGCAAAGGGGGAATGGGAGGGGTTTTGGTGGGGGTTTTTGGGTGGACGGTAGTGGGGGATTGATTGGGCATAATTACGTCGGACACTTGTATGGTTGGTAGTTTGATTGAGCAGATTATATAGGATAGCCGTTGTGTTTGTGTACTTAGCTTTTGCCACTCACTTTACGAAGGTTGTTTGATTGAGCTGGTTAAGAGCAAGACCGTGGTATGTCTTCCCGCAAACTGGACATGTTTTGACCAACAACGTTAAGATGAGTTCTCCCTCAACAGGTGGTGCTTCAGTTGTCCCGAAATCGGGAACAACGCCATGCAAACGACTACACCATTATGAACACCTTCGAGCGCAGAACTAAAAGGTACATCCCGAAGTTTAAGCTATTCCTAATCTGTCCCTTTCCTGTTGCACAAATTTTAATAAATCGCTTACCGGTTCTTCAAGCTCTTCAGGCATGCGTAAGTATTCATTCGGAAACTCTGCTTTCATTTCATGCATCAATGCAAAGTAGACAGGTTTAAAAATGTCAATAAGCCTATTCTGTTTTTTAAATAGTGTGTGTAAAATCTGCTTTTGCTTAAATACGAGTAATCTGGTAAGATTAGCTGAAATGATGGGAACGGCCGTCTCATCTTTTATATGTCCATCCAAAAGGATATTTAGAAACTTGTGTGCTTCTTTTATTTTTCCATTCCATAAAAGCATTAAAATGTAGGTTGAAATAAAAATTGCCTTTGCTTCAATATTATTAATTCCGGAAATTATTTCTAACGCCTTTTCCTTTTTACTATCGTCATTCTTTAAAAAGTATAAAAAAGCGAGGTTATTCATTGCAGCTACTTCACCTTTTTCAACAGCCATCAGGTAATACTTTTCAGCATTTTCGTAATTCTTCTTTACTTCATGATAAAATAATCCAAGATTATACATTGCATTTGTATGGCCTTTTTCTGCAGCCATTAGGTAATTCTTTTCAGCATTGTCGTAATCTTTCTTTACTTCTCTGTAAAGATCTGCGAGATTATACATTGCATCTACATCACCTTTTTCAACAGCCATCAGGTAATACTTTTCAGCATTGGTGTAATCCTTCTTTACTTCATCATAAAATAATCCAAGATTATACATTGCATTTGTATGGTCTTTTTCAACAGCCATCAGGTAATACTTTTCGGCATTCTCGTAATCCTTCTTTACTTCTTCATAAAATAATCCAAGATTATACATTGCATCTGCAAGGCCTTTTTCTACAGCCATCAGATAATGCTTTTCAGCATTGTTGTAATCTTGCTTTACTTCTCTGTAAAGATTTCCAAGATTATACATCGCTGCTACATTACCTTTTTCTGTAGCCATCAGGTAATACTTTTCAGCATTGTCATAATCTTTCTTAACGTCATCATACAATCTTCCGAGATTAGCCGTTGCTGCTAAGTGGCCTTTTTCAACAGCCATCATATAATACTTTTCAGCATTGTCGTAATCTTGCTTTAATTCATAAACATACCCTATGCCAGACAAAGCATTCTTTTCATCTGTATCTTTTAATACATTCAATTGGCTTAGGGCCTTATTAAAATCCTTTTTTTCAATTAAGTCATTTATTGTTATTGTCAAAGCCTTTATGTTATCGGCTTTCTTTTTTCCATAAGTAGTTTCCCATTGTTTTATTTCGGGTAAAGACACCGATAAATCTTTTGAAGTTTCAGATACTAACCTGTCTTTGATTTTATAAGACAGTTTTTCACTTTCGCTCAAAGCCCGTGTTATCAAAAACCTGTTCGCGGGTTTTGCCTGTTTTAAATTTGTATTGCAGTACAGCGCATAGTCTTCCAGTTGTTTGCTGTCGTAAAACATATCCAGCCAGCGTGTAAGCCATAAAACCCTTTTTGCATCATAAGCAGAAGCTTCGCTCATCAGCAACCAAATATTAAAGAAGCGTTCGTCAATTTCGTAGAACAGATTCCTGTTCGTTGTATTTATCTTATTGATATAGCCATTTCCCTCTAGTTGCGCTAACTGTGCAGAAATGCTCTTGCTTGGCAGCCGCATATCTGTAGCCAGTTCTTTTACTGGAGTGCGGTCCCAACGTATAGCTAAGTGATGCATTATTTCCTGCTGCTGTGGAGACAATGCTTTCATCCTGTCCTGGTACAGTGGTGTTACCTGCTCCAGCATTTCATTTAAGTAGTCAATAGCGCCACCGGTATTTTGTTTGGAGAGAATACTTAACAAAACAACCAGCGTTCTGGGCACACCGCCACTTAAAATTCGAAGCGTTTGTATTTTACTTTTTTGTTCAGTAAAAATTTGTTCAAAATTTTCTATTTCCTCTTTTGCTGCCAGTTGCTTTATAAATTCCACAGACTCTTCTTTGTTAAGATTTTTCAGGCTTACTACTTTAAAGAAATCAAAGAAGGGCTTGTTGTAGCTGATAAAATGCTCGTCATAGAAAATGGTTGTACCGATTATTTGTACCGGATACTGTATCAGAATTTCACGCAATGCATGCTGTTCTTTTGTTGAAAGCTTGTCAACCAGCTGGTCAAAGTTGTCTATCAACAGCAACAAAGTCTTGTCTTGCTCATTGAGATAGCTAACAACTATTTGTATAATGCTTTCTTCATAGTGTTTCTCCTCAGAAAGCTGTAGCCTTTTATCATTCAATAATGGTTCTTCAATTGAAAGATGTTTAATAACTTCTTCCCATAACTTGTAAAGGCGGCTAAGCCTGTATTGTTCGGAGCCCAACCGGACTGCAAACAGTTTATCGCTTACAGGTTTCTTTTCTGCTTCCAAAAAAATTCTGCGAAGCAGTGTTGACTTGCCCATTCCTCTTTTGCCGGTAATCAGAAAATGCTGCAGAGGCTTTTTGCCTTGCTTTTCCAGTGTTTTTAGTATTGCTGCAAATTCTTTTAACCTGATGGTAAAGTTTTCGATAAAACTTTCTGCATCAATTTTATCAGGATGATATAAACCTTTTATTGCTTCCATGTGGTTTAGATTACAATATTAAAAAGCCACCATAGTTGTAAAAGCGGAGAATTGAAGCGGTATTTTTTCAAAATGTCATCTTTTACGAGATAGCCGTCATGTAAAAGGGCATGAACAATAACAGATGCTTCTTCAACATCGTATTTTGCAGTCACATCCTGAAGCTCATAATAATCAATGCCGTCTTTTTTGGCTGCTATGTTTAAAATTTCTTTAGCGCAGCTAAAATCATCCTTCTTAAAAACTATCCTCAGCCTTGAGATCCAATGTTCAAAATAGCTCCTGTGGCGTAAGGCATTTTTAAATGCTTCATCAATTATTTCCGGCGTTATATTGTTTACCTGCTTTTCAATACAGATGTTTTCTATTTCACTCATTATTACGTGAATAAAATAAGGCAACAGCCATTTCAGCTTACTTAGCAAGTACGCTCTGTCTACTTGGCTGAAGTGATAGTCTTCATTGTCAAGAATATTTATTATTAGTTCTTTAGCTTCATTTTCAGACAAAGGAGGAATTTTAAAATCACCCAGGTCGGTAATGGAGCGTGGTTCGTCAATAGAAATTACAAGGTTTTCTAACCCTATGGAGCCGGTATAGACAAAGCTTATTTTTGATTTCACATCTGTACTTTGCCTTAGCTCCCTACATTGATGCAAGAAATTCCTTGCTGCTTCTTTACTTACGTCCGTAATTATATTTTCAATAGTCTGCGAAAATTCATCAATCAACAGTACCATTTTATAGGGGAATTGCTTTATTTCTTTGCATAGAAACTGTAGTTCATCAAAGTAATTGATATCTGATTTTCCAAATTCAATTTCGGTTGCTGAAATCTTTTTTATATCAAGACGACTGAAAACACCGTCAAGAAATTGTTTGAATTTTGCACCTGTACTTAACTGGGATAGAACGGTTTTGTAAAGCTTTTTAAAAAACTCATTGGGTTTGTTCACCGATTCGGTAATGATATAAATACATTTATAACCAGCCATCTCTTTGCCGGGGAGGTTTAACATAAAGGAAGACTTGCCAACTCGTCGGGGTGCTGCAATAGAAATATTGTGGCTTTCGCTCATCTTTTTTCCAGAATTGCTTGGTTAAGTAGGGTCTGTCAAAGTAATATTCTCCTTCTGCTGCCGGGCCTAACAGTGTTTTCATACATATAAATTTTATGCGAAAATACAGCCATAAAATTATAGTCAAAATATTTGGCTATAATTTTATAGCTAAATATGAAGAAAATATTCTTCGCCTTTCAAACTGAAACCTATACTCCTTGCATTTACGTCTTGCCGGGGGTCTCCTTCATAGGTTTTGTGCGTACGCTAAGGGACCCCGGCATGCTGCACTGTGAGCAACTTTTGGTTATTTTTTGAACAAGCAAAAAAGTGACAAACGCTCCGCAGTTCTTCACCACAATACCCCAAGGATTTAATTGAAATTCCCCGCTTCAAAAGGCCCGTTTCTTGCGAGGAACGAAGCAATCTGCATTCGGCTGTCTTTTTTTGTTTTTTTTCCCTGCCCCAGGAAACGGTGTGGTTGCAGGGTGTTTTTTCATTAAGGCGGAACAAACTCTACCTTCCGTAATTCTCTTTCCACCTCTCAAACTCCGCCGGCCGCACCGAATAACGAGCGATATTTCCAGGGTGCATACTTATGAGTTCAGTTTCAACAGTTTCCCTAAACTTACTTCTATGGGCTTCGGGTATTTCTGCAACTTTCTGTTCAATCAAATGGGTTGCTTCAGTCGGAATGGGTCTGGCTCTCCCAACGACTGTCGTAAAGCTGAATAGCGTGCTGACGACCTTTCGT
>JBBRCW010000084.1:0-20495 GCA_038204535.1 Chitinophagales bacterium
TATTGGAAGATTACCCCGACTTTGTACAATGGAAGGCTCAACAATCGTAATAGAAGAAGAGCAGCTAAGAAACGAAATGCTGTTTACCTTATCTGACCGGGATACCGGCACAGTGGCCCTTGTTGTTACCGGTAATGAAAGACAAAGAAAAGAATTGATATTTTTTTTGAAGGAGCATCTTAGGGAATATAAGTTTTTCGGTTTAGACCTCACTCCACACAATTACACTTCTTTACATAGGGCACTTACAGAGTTGCTGCCCCAGGAAATACAAGCGGCAACGGCAACAGAATGGCTGATTAATATAACAGGATTGGAGAATGCCCTCTACAGAACTCCTGACGGCAAAATTGAGTTTTCCATTGTTGATCAACTAAACTTTGAAAGAGAACTGCTTTTTAAACAGCCCCAAATTCTGATGCTCTGGATAAGCAAAAGCTTTTATGTTACGCTCCGTAAAAATGCTCCTGACCTGATGCATTGGTTATCCAAACGTTTCATTTTTAGCGTGGAAACGATGTCTCCCGAAATTGCCGAGGAAGCCTTTGAAAAAGGAGCTATTAAAGAACAAGGCAATATCGTCAAACGAACGGATCGCATCAACGAACTCAATTCAATTTTTGAACGGCTGTGCCTTGATCATGACGACAAATTGCGACTGATAAAAGATAAAATAAACATTCTTGTATTGCTGGGAAAAGAATACCGAATGGCTTTCGACTTCGAGCATTCAGAAGAGGCTTTGTCAAAAGCAATGTCCCTTAGCATTAAAGTAAATTTAAATGAGCATTCGGACATAGCGTTTGAATTAGGTAATACCTATCTCCAATTTAAAAAGCTGGACAGGGCCTTAAGTTTTTACAACATTTCCCTTGCTGAACAACTATCCCAAAAAAAGGAAAACAATCTGGGCATCACATACCACCAGGTGGGAATGGTGTATGCAAAACAAATGAACTGGCCGCTGGCTTTAGAGCATTACCAGAAAGCTATTGAATGGAACACAAAAACAGGAAATGATTTAGCATTAGGAGGCACTTACCAGCAGGTTGGAATGGTGTATGCAGAACAAAGAAACTGGCCGCTGGCATTAGAGCATTACCAGAAAGCTATTGAATGGAACACAAAAACAGGAAATGATTTTCAATTAGGAAGTACTTACCACCAGGTTGGGATGGTGTATGCAGAACAAAGAAACTGGCCGCTGGCATTAGAGCATTACCAGAAAGCTATTGAATGGAAAACAAAAATAGGAAATGAGTTTGAATTAGGAAATACGTACCACCGGGTAGGAAGGGTGTATGAAGAACAAAGAAATTGGCCGCTGGCTTTAGAGCATTACCAGAAAGCTATTGACTGGTACACCAAAACAGGAAATGACTTCGCATTAGGAGGCACTTACCACCAGGTAGGAAGGGTGTATGCAGAACAAAGTAACTGGCCACTGGCATTAGAGCATTACCAGAAAGCTATTGACTGGTACACCAAAACAGGAAATGAGTTTGAATTAGGAGATACTTACCATCAGATAGGAAGGGTGTATGAAGAACAATCAGAATTTGAGCAAGCAAAAGAATACTTTCTTCGGAGTAAAGCAAATTTTGAACTCTATACTAATGCGAATCATGAAATAGCAATGCAATCCTTACAAAGAACAGAAGAAAAGATAGAAGCATCAAGAAATACCTGATCTACGGATTTTTACTTTTTGGAGATTTGCCTTTGTACTGTTGTCAAGTCCTACCTCTAATGAGATTTTTTTAGAGCCATTGGCAACACACAAAAAAAATACTGCCCATTTAAAAGACAAAACAACTTCTAAACTCACTATTGGCTCAGTTACCAAACTGCCGCACAAGTGTGTGACTCAACAATGTCAAATAGCATTCCCAACGCCGGCACCAAAAACCTAATTGTTCATTTCACCATATTGCAAACAGCAACACCTTTTCCCACCATCGCAATTCTATTTGCTCTTCCCAACCACATCGGCACTATTAATGTTGTAAAACAATATTTACCCCTGATTATGGGTTATAACATTACCGGCAAAATTTCTTATCAGAATGAGTCTAAAATTTTTATTAATTATTATGATGGCAGCACAAACAATCCCTACCAGGGCGCAAACCGAATCGCAACAGGCACAATATGGGCAAAACAAACAAATACCTGCTTCTATCAGGCAAAATGTATTAAAGGCTTTGTCATTTTACCCTGAGTTGAAAGAAACCCACATCAGTTTTATTTTTAAACCCAGCATTAAAACTTCGGTTATGCAGGCGCAGCCGGTTTATTCCACTTTGCTGGGCAGGAAAAAAAATCGCAGGTATCGTATTAATATCAGTTTAGAATTCAAGTTGGTTCAATCGCATTTGCCCATTTTGACTATTCCCGACGAGGTGATGATCGGGTGGATTGGGCACGAATTGGGGCATATTTTGGACTATGAGGGAAAAAGCAATATGGAGATGATCTCTTTTGGCTATCGCTATGTATTTCATTCTTCGTTTGTAAAACATGCGGAAATGCTTGCCGACTCATATGCCGTTGAGCGGGGAATGGGCAATTATATTGTGGCCACCAAGCGTTTTATACTAGACCATGCCGAACTGCCACAGTCGTATAAAGATAAAATCAGCCGCCTGTACTTATCGCCCGATATAATTGTGGAAAAGGTGCGTGCCCTTGAACAAAGGAAGCTGGAAGAAGCCGGGGCAGATGAAATGGTCCGGCAATGACATAAAAGTTTACGCCAGGCCGGACAATATTTTTAAAAATTCAATTCAGTTTCATGAAAGCTGGTGCATAAATGCCCTGAACTCACTAAAATCTTTCTCCTTCATCACCCTTGGTATTTTTGCCTGCCCGCCCATTTTTTTAAAGGTTTCGCTCCAATTGTAAAACTGCTCCACCGGCACGGTTTCTACCAGTACCCCTTTTAAAGCTTTGGTACGGGCCACCTTGTAGTTTTTATTGTTCTGGCAAAGCTCCTCATCTAAGATGCTGGCGGCGGCAACTTCATCTATGGTGTTATTAGTGCCGATCACCCATCGCATGTGGTATTCATCGTTTTCGAACACCGTAGCGGCAATAAATTCTTTGATCTCCGTATTAAATTCCTGCTCCAGCTTTTGTATGCCCATATTCATTTTCTGAACCGATAACTGCTCGCCCACCACGTTCAGGTAATGTTTGGTGCGGCCGCTAATGCTTATTTCCGAACGTTCTTTATCGGTAATGATCACGGTATCGCCGATCATATACCGCCAGGCGCCCGAAACTGTAGAGATCAGCAGCACATATTCAGTATTCTCCGTTGCTTCTTCCAATGTCAATACAGGTGCATCTTGTTTTACCTTTCCGTCTTCGTCTATGTTATTTTCTTCAAACGGCACAAATTCAAAGAAGATCCCATTGTCCACCATCAACGCCATTGCATTGGTGTCGGGTCTTTTTTGGGTGGCCAAATAACCTTCACTGGCCAGGTAGGTATCTATGTAGAAGAGCGGCCTTGCCAGCAGCTTTTCCATGCTTTTGCGGTACGGCTCAAAGGCTACACCGCCGGATGTATAAACATAAAGGTTGGGCCATATGTCGTGAATGGTAGATAGCTTGTTGTGTTCGATGATCTTTTTCAGCATTAACTCCACCCACGAGGGTATGCCCGAAATGCTGCCGATATCCCAGCCGGGTGCTTCTTCGGCTATACGCTGCACTTTTTCATCCCAATCTTCAATGGAGGCTATTTCGGAACCGGGTTTGTAAAAAGCGCCAAACCAGCCGGGAATGTTGGCCGCGCTGATGCCGCTGATCTCGCCTTCCTGGTGGTCTGTTTGTTGTATCAAACTGGTGCTGCTGCCCAGCATGAGTATCTGTTTTTCAAAAAAATCGGACGGCAGGTCGAAGTTTTTTAGACTGAGTACCTGCTTCATACCTGCTTTTTTTATCGATTCTATCATGTCGTCGGTAACCGGAATGTATTTCTTATCGCTGGTGGTGCCACTGCTTAGGGCAAAGTATTGCTGCCCGCCCGGCCAGGTAACATTCTGGTGTCCGTCAAGAAGGTAATGCCACCATTCATTGTGCAAAGTATCGTAATCGAAAACCGGAACATTTTTTTGAAAGGCTCTGACACAATCATCGCTCTCCAACATTTCACCGAACCTGTATTTCATACCAAAGGCTGTAAGCCGTGCCTTTTCTAACAACTTTATCAATACTTCCTTTTGAGCTGTATTAGGATCGGGATCGCTGCTTATAAACCCGGTAAAATCAATTGCTTTTTTTATTAAGCCGCCCAACAATGCCATAAAACTATATTTTTGGTAGCATAAGCAATTACTATACCCGTTGTAATGTGACTAACTTAAGAATATTGCCACCTGGGCACCAGCCTGAAAAAAAATGGTAGTCACGTTGAATGCGTTTGTCAATTAGATGGTTTCACTTTACTCTTTTTTATGGTAAAAGAAATCACGATTCGATCAGGAAAGGAGCCAAAAGCCAGTCGGGAAGGATTACATGCCCCCGACTAAAGTACAATCGTGTAGACACATCTTTTGCATGTGCTTTTTATTCGAAATCAAGCTATGTGATACTATAATAATAGTCTCAAAATAGCACCCATAGGGGCTGCCTGATTATAGAATAAAAGATCAATCCCGGCATCCAGGCTCCATACGAGCCGCCTAAATTCATGAAAACAGGAAGCACCTACGGAGCTTTAATCCGACACTACCCTGTATTTTTCTATAAACAGGATGCTCCTAGTGGAGCAAAAATGACTTTACGAAAGTGTCCACTCGATAGGACTAAAGTACAGGGCAGGCTCTTTCCGCAACCGTTTTTCAATGTGGCCTTTGTGCTACTGAAGTGAAGCGGAGTGGAGGCAAATAATAATCCCAAAAAGCCAAATAGCAGTATTGCCTATACATACTGCACCCAAATCACTTTTCCATACAGTAACTAACGCCGGCAAAAGCCATGAATATAAAACTACTGTCGAACCCACAGCAGTACCAAAACTTAATAAATGGGGCAACTACGGGAACTGGATGTTTTCGTTCCCATCTTGATTTTTCTTTGCGTCAAGACAAACTAAGTGACAAGTGCTGAATACAGACCAAGCCACGGGATACAGAGTGTTTAGCCCTATTGCTTTTAAAAGCGGTATCCATTAAAAAGAATTTTTTTCGGGATTTTGCCTTGTATCAAAAATGTTCAACAATTCAATAGGTTGCTCTGTAATCCTGTAATAAAGTCTGTTATGTTTTGTAAGTAATATACTTATTACTGTTGGCTTTTTCTGTGAAGCTATACCTATAAAGGGCTGACCGGAAAGGTTCGCTAATTTTTTATTCACTATCTCCTCAAAATCTGTAGCAATATTTACTGACCACATCTTAATAAGATAATCAATTACTCTTTCGTAATCTTCTAATGCAATTGCTGTCCATCTTATTTTGTAAGCCATTGCTTAGAGCGTTTCATCACGTCTTCATGTGGAGTAAGTTTGTTTTCGTCTGCCTGTTTAATGGATTCTTCCAGGTGTTTTAATTGTTCAGGTGAAAGTGCATCAAGTAAATCAAACTTTTGAGTGGCATATGTTTCTGCAGCCTCATTCAGCATTTCAAGCTGCGTTTCATTATCAATCATATCAATATAAGAGTGAAGTTGCTTTTTCAAATCATCAGACGCCATAAATTCTATTTTTCCTAAAATTACAAAAAACAATTTTACTTAGCCCGCGACATTCACAAAGTGTTTCTATGCCAATGCTCCCAGTATAACAAAGCCAAATGGCAGCTCTGCAAATGAACAATCCAAAACGCATTCGGCTATACGCTGCACTTTATCATCCCAGTCTTCTTTTCAAAAAAATTGGAAGGTACTTCATACCAAAGGCCGTGAGCTTTGCCTTTTGTAACGGATTTACCAATACGGCTTGTTATGCTTTAAAAGGTTTTGGCTCACTGCTTTAACAGTCTGGCAAAATCAATTGCCTTCCTCCGGCGATAACCCGGAACAATTACATTTTACAAGGGGTAAATAAGTGAATAGCTTTTTTGAACTGAACTGTATACTACTATAAAGCTTCTGTTGCGTCGACCACTTTTTTTCGATTATTTAGCTGTCATAGAAAGGCAATAATTTATTCCTTGCGAAGCAATGTCATTAATTTAATACATTGGTATGCGTCATCCCAAACTCGTCTCGGGATCTTATAAAAGCTGGTTTCTTAATTTTCAGGGGATGCTGAAATAAATTCAGCATGACGGCTCTGTTTGTTTGGGCTATTTTAAATTTTCCTACATCGTGATATTGCTGTTGAGTAGCTTCTAATCTACTGTTGTTGATCAAAAGAAACAACAACGGCTTTATTGCCCGTTTGCTCCTTAAACCACGTCCGTACAAGTGACACAACAATGATGAATAGCATTCCCAATGCCGGAGCAAAAGAATTTCAAACTTATCAATTCCTTTACTAATCTATTATTTAATAACCACAACCGTACCCTTAAAAGAAAATACTTCGCCGGTGTCGCAAATCATTTCGGTAAAATAAACATAGGTGCCAGACGATACTTCGTAGCTGCCCTGTGTTCCATTCCAGCCTGCGGAAGGATCGTTTAAATTGAAATTGCGTCGTTCAAATACAACCTGCCCGGCTCTGTTGTAAATCTTTAAAAAGTTTACCTGTTTTACACCGCCGCCTTTGAGGTAGAAAACATCATTCTTAAAATCTTTATTTGGCGTAAACGCCGTGGGAATATAAATGCGGCTCTGCGAACAAACGAGTTTGATATGTACTGTATCAGTTACAGAACATCCATACCTGTTAGTGGCTTTTACCATATATGAAATTTCGCTGCGCGGTTTGCTTACAGGCGAAGGGCAAGTGGTACAGCTTAAATAATCAGGCGGCGACCAGCTATAGCTGATCACATCGCTGCTGCCGGTAGCTTGTAAGGGAGTTTCGGAACCGGTTTGCGCTTCAATATCTGGCCCGGCACTAACCGTGGGGAATGATTGTACCCCAATTTTAACGATAGCCGTATCGGTAAAACATTGGTAGGCATCATAACCAACAATTGTGTACACACTGGCCGTTAACGGCGTAGCCACCGGGTTGGCAATAGCAGGATTGCTAAGCCCGGCGGTATTGTTTATCCATTTGTAGGTAGTTGCCCCGGTTGCATATAGTTGGGCGCTGTTTCCGCGGCACACAAAGGTGTCGGCGGGCACTTTTATTTTAAATGGCCCGGCTATATTTACCATGCTGGTGTCTTTGTTTTTACATCCAAAACTGTTGGTGGCTTCTACAATGTATTGGGTAGTAACCGCTGGACTGGCTACCGGGTTAGCAATAGTATAATTGTTTAAACCGGTATCATTACTCCATAGATAAGATACGCCTCCGCCGGCAATCAACTGTATGGATTTGCCCAGGCAAACCGTTGGATTTTTCGGCGATAAATTGATACTGGGTTTTGCGTGCACCATAAAGTTTTGCACGGCAGTATCGTAACAACCATTGTTATTGGTAATCAACCGAACCCGTACTGTACCGCTGGTATTGTATAATTGCCCGCCAGGATTTTTTACGCTGCTGCTATTGCCATTTCCAAAACTCCAAGACCAGCCGATGCCTGAATTAAGGGTTGCCGAACCAGTGAACAGGGCATTGCTTTGCTCACAAATTTCAGCGGGGCCAACAATGGTTGCTTTGGCTTTGGGGACAACGAAAAGCGTATCTGATTTTTGCTTTACACATCCGTAGGGTGAGGTAACCGTGAGGTTGATTGGGTATTTGCCCGGCTTGTTAAAATAGAAAACGGGGGTTGGTGAATCGGTTGTATCAGTAGTGTTGCCGGTTCCAAAATTCCAGTGGTATTGCAGGCTTTGCTGCATTTGATCGGCAGCCAGGCTTTTAACCACCGGATTAAATTGTACAAATGCAGAGTCGCACACCTGTTGAGGCGTTTTATTAAAACTGATATCGAGTGTATCTATTACTATTTTTTCGGGAAGGTCGGAGGTGCCCGAGCAGCCACCGGCATCTTTTAAAATTAAAGAAGGCGTATAAATGCCGGGAACGGTGTAGGTATGTACAGCAAAAGTATCCCTTGTATCTTTCAATTCGCCATCGGCAAAATCCCAGGTGTACGATGTAGCGTTTCGTACCTCGGCCGATAAGGTAATTGCCTGCGAGCCGCAGCCGGAAAGCCTGTCTGCCTTTACAATTGCATAGGGACCTTTTACAATAACTGAGTCAACAATAGAATCTGTAACGTTTGTTGATGAAGTAGCATATAATGTTACCATATACACACCGGGTTTGTAATAGGTGTGGCTGGGAAAGTTTTGGTTATCCGTTCGGCTGCCGTCACCAAAATCCCACGAAACTTTAGTAAAGTTTGCCGAGGTATTGGTAAACTTTATAATTACTGGTGGGCAGCTATTATTGTTGATGTAGGAGCTGGTATAGGTGAAAGCAGCGTTTACATTCTTTATGGTGATCACCTTTATAGCAGTATCAACACAGGTTGATTGAAGATTTTTAGCAATCAGCATTACAGTATCAGTACCAATTGCCGGGTAAAACTTAGTAGCGTTGTAGGTATAGTAGGTAGTACCATCTTTAAACAGCCATTGGTATTCAGCGCTGTAACTGTTGTAATTATTGGTATTGTTGTAAAAATTTACCGTAGCGCCGGGCTGCACACTTGTTGGGCTATAGCTAAACGCAGCGGCCGGGCCGGTAACTATGGCGTATTGTTGATAAGAGCCATTACTTGTGGCAGAACATCCATCGGCATCGGTAACCTTTAGTTGCGTAAAATACGAGCCGGGTGTATTGTAGCTGACCGTTATGGGTTTGTTGTTTGTAACAGTTTGCGTTGAATTGTTACCAAAATTCCACTCCCACTTAGCAATGGGAACATTAAAATTACTTTTAGATGTGTCCTGGAAAACAAGCGGGTTTTTAAAGCAACTGTTGTTGTTTTTAATTTCATAACCAGCAGTGGGTCCCTTAATTTTTATAGGAACGTAGTTGCTGGTATCGTAGCAATTAAAGTAAGAAGTTAAAAAAATCAACCGTAGGTCTTTTTTGCCGGCTTCCAGGTTTTGAAACGATATATTAAAAGGAGTAGTGGAGTAGTAAGAACCTGAATGATACCCGTTAAAGTTTGTACCGTCGCCATACTCTGTCTTACTTAAACCGATACCATAATAATAGTAGTTGAGAAAGTTGATGTCTTCCATGTTGGAGATGGTCAGGTTTAGGTTGCTGCCGGCACAGATTTCTGTTTGTGGAGAAGTGACTGTTGGTTTTTGCTTTAAATAAGCATAAGCCGTTACTGAATCTTTTACAGTACATGTACCGCTGGTAGCGGCGAGTACAACTTTGTATTTGCCTGTTTTTGTATAAAGATGTTGAACATTAGGAAGGGCAGTGTTATAAGTCGGTGCTGTGGTTCCATCACCAAAGTCCCACTTCCATTGCTGCGCCTTAGTGGTTTCATCTTTAAAAGTGACAAGGCCTCTTGTGTCATCGCACGTATTGGTTATCTGCCCTATTTTAGGAAAAGGAGGCAGTACGGTTATGTAATTGGTTTTAACTAAAGTATCGCGGCAGCCACCATTATTCACAATTAGTGTGATGGTATAAGTGGTATCTTTTGTAAACTTATGCGTGAAGACTGAACCGTTGTAGTTTTCATTATATGTGAATATATCATCAACCTTCCAAAAAAAACTGGTAACCGGATTGTTACTTCCATAAGCGGCATTAAAGGTTGTGGGTGTATTTCCGCAGATTGTTGTGCCGTTTGCCGAGGTGAAGTCTGCTTTGGGTTTTTGATAAACCTGGATAAAAGTGCTGTAAACAGCAGTACCCTTGCAGCCGGCCTTTGTGGTATAGCTAAGTTTTACGAAATAATTGCCTGCTTTGGTAAAGGTATGCGATGGCTGCGCTTCCGCGGAAGTTCCTCCATCCCCAAAGTCCCATTTAAATTCACTGATCTGGTCACTTTCGAGCTGGAGAATTTCATGATCAATCCTTCACAGCCCGACAACTGGTACTCGCCTGTTGATGACACGGCATTTATATAAATATTGGGTTTGGCAACCGTTACATATTTAGAAACAGCACTTGAACATCCGGCTGCATCGGTTATGATCAGGCGTACTTCAAAGCTGCCATCCTGGTTAACGGCCATCACCGGTTCTTTTATGGCAGAAAAGTTCGTGTAATAAGGATAATTGCTCCAGGCCCACTTAACCGCCGCCGCGCTGGTGTCTTTAAGCTGAATGTTAAGCGGCGCCCCGCAAGCCCCACCCATATCAACAACAAAACCATTTAGCTTAGGCGCAGGTTTCACTTCAAAGCTATTTGTTACTTCTTCCTGGCAGTTGCCAAACGTATTTACAAGCTTTACCTTGTGGGTGCCTTCGTCGTAAAAATTGTATTGCAGACTGCTCACATTGTAAAGAACAAGCCTGTCGTCAACATACCAGCTTGAGTTTGTAGGGTTGGGACTGCTGTTGATTCTGAAATCAAGGTTGGTATTTTGACAAATAAGGCTCGGTACAACAAAGTCTGTTGCAAAATTGGCCACGTTAATGTAAGCAGCCTTTGTTTGGCTGTTTGAACAGCCTGACGCACTGTTTACGGAGAGTTTTACCGGGAAAATTCCTTTTTTATTGTAAACATGAAGCGGTTCTTTTTCCGTTGATGTAGCGCCATCACCAAAATCCCATAACCAGGTTATGTCTGTTGGACCGGTGCTGCTGTTACTGAACTTTACTGCATCACCTGTTTTGCACAAAACGGTTTTGTCTGCGTCAAACGCCACGTTAATACCCGGCACCACTTCTATCAATCCAGGTTTTGGAAGAGTGGTGTAACACCCGTAATTATTTTTAACCGTTAAGCTTACTGTGGAGCTTTGTGGAAAATTGTACGTATGGCTTTGCTGGGCCGATGTTGTTGATTGGGTACTTCCATCTCCAAAATCCCAAAAATAATTTTCAATGGTACCGTCGCCCGGCGTTGCGTTAGCCGTAAAGTTTACCACAAGCGGTGCACATCCTTTAGTTAATGATGGTGAAAAATTTACTGTGGGCGGTTTATATACGGTTACCTGTTGGGTTTTTACAGATGTCTGCGCTCCATCTTTAACCGTAAGCGTTACAGTATAAGTTTTTTCATCGCGATACGTTCCACCTGGGTTTTTTAACGTTGAGGTATTGCCGTTACCCAAATCCCACTGGTAAACAGCCGCTGCTGAGGCACCGGTGGTGGTATTGGTAAATGAGACGGTTAATGGTGAGCAACCTCCTGTTTTGTCGGGTATAAAACCGACGGTTAACTGGGCAAAAATGCCAGAGGTTCTAAAAATAGGTAGTAAAAAGATAAAAGTTAGAGCTATAACCTGCAACGCCTTTCTGTTGAACATGAAATGTAAGAATTGTAATTAAGCCTTTAAACGTACTACGTTTAAATAAATTATTTGTTTTGGTTTATATATTCCTGATTTGAATGTAATACGGATTCTCAACTCTTTATAAAAAAGTTCTTTCTTTTTGAAATAGTTGACCGTTGTGGTTTTAAAATGAAGGATGTATTGTACCACATTTGCTTAATGAAGCAGCCAATATGATGAATTATTGTTTGACGCAACCATTGATAAGGTCGAAAACATAAAGCCTACCATCATTGAATGTATGTAGTCTGCCTTAAAACTTTTCAACGAGGTTGCGGCCAATTCCGAAATTGGTAGCGGAGTGATTTGGCGGGTGGCACATTAAGGGTGTAGGTGGGTAAATAACAAAAGGGGTCTGAAAGTGAAAATTACCTGACCACTATTTCAATTTCATTTGAGCAAAATATGGATGTTCGGGATTTACAATTAATTCGCGACGATAAGGGTTTATTAATACATCCATATCTTCCAAAGGGATCGCTCCAAGCAAGGGCTCACTATCGCCTGGTAAAACCATAGCATCTACATTACAGCGGCGGTTTTGGAATCTCACTTCAATGGGTCCAACCAAATCATATTCAACCACTTTGCCGTTTGCTAACTGACCCTTCCGCTTTTCAATTGTATTAAGTTGCAACTGTTCTTTAATTGTTTCGTTAATACACATATAAACGCTGCCGCTATCAACCAACATGTTCACGGTCATCTGCTTCACCTCCTCCTCTCCTATAATATTTCTTTTGGCCAAAATTAATTCTTCGCCGTTTATTAAGGTAATATCTGCATATACTAATCCCATGGTGATGTTTTCATAAAATTACCATTTTTCAGGCGGTTCTATTTTTGAAATTGCTTATTGAAGAAGCCTGCCATCAATCAAAATCTTAGTAACATTTTTGACAGAAACATAATCGTAAAATTTTGGATACAAGGAATTAAGTAGAAAATTGTGCTCTAAGGTATTGATCGCGGATTTTACTTTTATACCGGGATGTTGCTGTTTGCGCATAAAAGAATCGCCAATAAACTGGTTTTTTAAAAGCCCGGGGCGCTTCCATTGTTTGGGATAATCTTTTTCGGGAAGCGTATATATGGGTAGCTGATCGTCAACCTCAATTTTCATGATAAAAAGATGTGGTGGATAAATCGTATCATCAAAATGCACCAGTGTTTCAAGATAAGCCAACGAGCTGGTTTCGCTTGTGTACACCATATATGTTCCTTTGCTATTCCAGCGGCCACCAGCTCTAAAAGCTCCGGTTCCGCTCAAATCTTTTGTTCTTGCTTTTGATTTTACGATGCGGTAAACTATCATACCATTTCTCTATGAATACACGCCTTCTTCTATCCTTATTAAAATATCGTTTACCATACTTAAACCCGTTAGAGTATCAAAAAGATCAACCGGTTTCTTTCCTTCTAATGCTTTATTAGGATCGTTTATCCAAAACTTCACTTTTTCTTCATCCTCAAAAACAGCATAGCTATGTTGCATTACTTTAGCAATCTCCAGGGCATGCGATGAAGTTCTTTTATCCAGTAAAGTATTCTTGTCTTTTCTTTCCAGCGTTTTTACAGACAATGACAAAATATCTTCGGCCATGCTCTTACGATTGACGCCTAAATGTGCAGCCAGGTTATCTATAGCCCCTTTGGTAATGCCTTTTTGCCCTGCATTTATAATATCAAAATCAGAACTAATTTCATTATCATACCCGCTTTCTGTTCCAAGCCATTTCTCTATTCCTGTTTTTAAAGGACTTTTTTTTGATATGCTTTTAGTTGCTGAGCCCTTTCTTCCATATTTTAAATCGTTTGGAGCATCATAGATACTTTTTACGGACGGTTTTTTAAAATGAGCCATTTGCGACAATTTTACTAAAGATACGGTGAAAAAGTCGCAGAGACAATGCAGCTAATTTTTTGAACAGTTTAACTTGTTGTTTGACCCTTTGTAGTGCTTATTCAACATTCCTATAATGCAAAATGCCTATGCCAAAAAAAATTGCACAGGCATTTTAAACGATGTCAATAAAGCCTTTCAACCCAAATAATTGTATTGATGTATTATTTCCCCTAAAAAACCGCCTTCAGGTCTATTGTAAAAATTAAAATGGAGTTGGCGGGTATGCCCGTTCTGGCAGTGCTTCCATAAGCCAGGCTGGGCGGAAGATATAAGATGATGCTGCCACCTGTACCAATCAGGGGTATACCCTCCTGCCAGCCAAGTATCAGGTTCGACAAGGGAAAAGTGGCGTTGGCATTGCTGTCAAAGCTAGACCCATTGGTCAATCGCCCGTTGTAGGCTACTGTTACCGTATTGCAAACCGTTGGTTTAGATGCTGCACCGGCGGCGGTAATGTTATAATAAAATCCCCTTGAATCGGCTGTTGCCGAAATGCCGTTTCCGTCAATATATGCCTTAAGTGTTGCAATTTCTGATGCTGGCGCAGCCTGGGTTACCGCTGGGCAAACAGTGTCTTTTTTCTTGCAGGCTGTTAAAGACATCATTGATATTAAAATAAAACCACCTAATTTTCTCATACGCTCATTTTTTTGAGAGTGCAATTTAGGGTTTAAGGCAGCGTAAAAAATAAACGGTAATAAATTTAAGGAATCTACAATCGGGTACCTGTCAATAAATCATTGGTTTTAAAGGGTGGTAATTAAATTTAAAAAGGCTGCCCCCTTTCGGAAACAGCCTTTGCAAATGAAACCTTGGTACCAGAACCGGATGAATGGTTGCCGTTATAAGCATAAGTGCTTTTAGCAAACTTATCCATTACAAACCGGGTCTGCTGATCTCTTTTTTTATCGAGCCTGGTTATGCGGTTGTTCTTCTCATTTCGCGGTAATTTTCGGTTGCTTTTTTCCGCCATCACCTTGCGGTCAAAGTCGTGGTTGATTTGTTGAATTTGGGCATCACGCTGCTTTAGTTCGTTCGTATACTGGTTACGATCAAACTTATCGTTGCGTTCAGACTTATCGAAGTTGCCATATCGGTTTTGGGTAACAACTTTTGTATCGATGTGCTTTTGGGCAGATGCCGATGTAATTACTGCAGCCGAAAATAGAACGGTAAATAACTTTTTCATAATTGTAAATTTTAAAAAATGATTGAATGTATTTAAGATGGCTGCTGGCGCTGAATGTTTAAAGTGCCTACGCTATTTGTGTAGCGGGTTATTGCCGTTTGGTCGCAAAAAATGAGTGATGGCGCATAAAAGGAAAACTGGAACTTAAAATGTAATGTGCAGCATTTGCAGTCTTCCCTGCAAGGGGCTGTGAAGACAGCAAAGGCGCCGCCAGGTTATAATTTTTCCGGAGTTTTAAAAAATTCATTGCGGCTTCTATCTTTGCCAACAATAATTTTCAGAAAAAATATTTACATTACAACAATGACTGACTTATATCAACTCCTGGCAAACAGCATTGCTGTACTTCACCTTGCAGTGGCCCTTTATCTCGTCTCACTTCCTTTTGTTTTGTTAGCAGGAAAAGCGGCTGACTGGTATTTAAAACTACAGGTTGTCATACTGGGCATCGCGGGTATTTTTCATTTTACGTCAGGCATATGCCCACTAACCTTTGGCGAGAATTATTTTCGTGTGTTGTCAGGCGGAAACAAGTATGAAGGAAATTTCTTAAATCATTACACTGAAAATTTTTTTCACTTTTCAATGCCCAATAAATTGATTTCAAATACCATTATATTATTGGCGGCAATGCTGGTAATTGTTTTGGTAAAAAAAATTAGATCAAAGCAAAGGGTTGAAAAAGTTGAGACAATTTGATTGATATGCTAAATAAAAACTTCTGAAGATTTTATTTTTCATATTTAATATTAACCTTTGTTCCATCTGGCAGGTCTTTTATTTGTTCACAAATTTGTCCACTGAAAGCAAAATGAACGCTCATGTCAGTAGGTTCCATATTGTCCACCGAATAATCACCTCCAATAGCAGGAAGCTTTTTAAAACTGTAAACTTCATTTTCTTTCAGGGTTTTTTCTGAATTCAAAAGTTTTTCAATTAGCAATGGAAGAAACCAATGGTCAATTTTGTCTTCATCAGTTAAGAATTCGTGATATTGTTCTAAATCGCCAGCAATTTTAGTTAAGACACCTGTATCCGTTTGGAGCCAATAAACGGCTTCGTCATTTCCCAATAGAAACAAATCGCCCAATAAAGAAATGGTCAAAAGAGACTTCATTTCGCCCAAATGCCATTGCCAGCATGAAAAAATGTCGTCGATGTCAACATTTGTTATATCCTTGGCTAGTTGTCCTAAAGTAAGTGTCATAAAGGTGTCGAACAGCGGAAATGTCTTGCTGCGGGCAGGATAACTGAAATACATCCACCTTTCGCCACGGTCCGCGATTGTTATAAAGTTAAGTTCCTAAAGCCATAGGCGAAATATCTTTACGTAGACCAAAAGGCTAATATGCAAATTGTCAAAGTTTCAAATTCCCGCTCCTGGCTGGCCCGGCCAAATGTTACCCGCACGCTTTTTTCTCCGACCATTGTAATGTGTCAGCCAACGAACAATTACCTAACTCAATATGTACCACTCGTCTTTTGTTATTATTTATCGTTCTGTTGGATGCATGAAGAAGCAGAGGTTTCATAATCATTATACCACCTTTACGAACGTTGCAAAATGTTTCAGTTTCAGCCGTCCAGTCAATGGTTTCAGGTCTGTAAATACCTTTCAGGTGCGACTTAGGAATAACTTTTAAAGCGCCATTATTTTCATCAGTGTCATCAAGATGTATTCGGATAGTAAAGTTGCTCTCTAAGATGTCAAGAGGCGGCTGAACCGCAAATTGATTTTGTTTCACAGTCCATGGACCAAAACCTTCAATTTCAAGCCTTTTGTCTATTGAAATTGTTAAGTCCTGATGATAGGCAACAAACCAATTTGATTGTACTGGTTTGTCGAAATAAATTGACTTGGTCACAAAATAATCGTCTCCAAATAGTTGTTTTACAAGAAAGTGAATTTTGTCATTAAAAACTAAATTAGATATCTCGGGAAGCTCTTTTAGAAATTGGCGGATGGCAAACAAATCTTTTGTCTTTCTAAACGTTGGTTTAGACGTGTCAACCAGAGAAATTGCATCAAGTATTGAGCTAATTTCTTTTTCCGAATAAATGTTGTCTATTACAGCAAAGCCTTCAAATAGGAGTCTTTCTTTAATGCCACCGAGTTGGTTAAAATTAGCCTTCTTGTAACGAACAAGTATTGTTGAGGTGGGACAGTTTATCATTGTCAGCCCGAACAATTGTGGGTTAAAGATAAACGGTTCATTGAATAGTCTAAAGTTCATTTAAAAAATGTCTGGCGGATAATTTCTAATGATCAACGAACCACTTTCAATAGCCTTTCTGTCGGCCCTATTTACCAAATGCATTTCAGGCAGCATTTGGCTTGTCTTTTAAGCGCTGCCATTCGTGTTCAACCTGTGTCATTAAAAGCGCATTGTCAAACTGTATCGAATCTTTTGAAAACACCTCCTCATTTTCAAAAAAACTGGAATGCGCGTTCATTACCTGTAGCGGTCGCACCTGCCATTTGTAAGTATGAAGTTTTAGTCCTTCAAATTTGTCGCGGTTGGGCGAATAGCCAATTGATCCTTTTTCAAAGAAGTCAGATACATTGTCCAAAGTCTCAAAAATGGAGCTGGAGTCAAACTGGTCAGTCTCTTTGGCGTCAATAGAAATGGTGGTTTTATCTGAGCTGGTAAAGTCAATGTGATAATTGCCGTCACCCTCTTTCACGTTGAACCTGGCTAAATAGTGCTTACCTGGAAAAAGTCTTCCACCGATCAGCGTATTTAGTCTTAGCGAAGTGTCGCGGCGAGGAATGTACACACCTTCTTTAATTACACCATCTTCTTCCCATTCTACTGCAATACGGTGAGCTCCGTTTTCAGAGGAAATACCAATGAAGTCGGGTAGTCCTTTTGGTTTTATGCTTTTCAGCCGGATAAGGCAAATTCCTGCAATAGCCTTGTCTTTATAAATCTTTGGTCTGAATGGTGGTGGTATAATTTTTCGGACAACATCCGGATCAATCGTATAGTTGGCTAAAATTCTTCGGTCTATATAACCATGTATTGCAGGTAGTATCATGTTCAAATGTCATTTGACCAATGCAGCCATCGGGCAGTTATTTGTTGATGGCGGGATAGTTGATTATTATCAGCCTGAAACCCAGGCGGACAATTGTTATTGATGCGCTGCTATGCATAAATTTCAATAACTAAAGATACCGCTTCTTCCCATTGCCAAACGTTATGCCTTTGCACTTTTGAATACCCGGTATTTCCTGAAAACCACCCAGGCCAATGCTCCGGCTATCACAAACGGCCAAAAAGTTACCATCAGCAAAATAAAACCAGTGATAATAGAAAAGCCATTGGCAAATGCGGCAGTTACTTTTTCAAAGAACGATGGGTCGTCATCGGGTGTTTTTGAGCCCGGCAAAAACTGGTAATAGGTAAGATTGATTGTGCTATAAGCCGCCTGGTGCACCAGGTAATTGACCCGGCCTGTACCGGCTTCAATATCTTCCTGTATGCTGTTGATTTCGTTTTGCACCTCCAGAATATCCTTCATGTTTTTGGCTTGCTTCAGCAGATCGAGGTAGCGGTCGCGTACCTGCTTTTTTGCTTCGGTGCGGGCCTTGGTATCTACTACTTCACCCGTCACATCTTCGGTGGTAATATTTTTCTCAACCACCTTTACGCCTTCCGCCGGCAGGGCGTTCATCATGGGTTCAAATTGATCCACCGGCACTTTTATGCTCAGCCTGTTTTCAAGCTTTCCAAACTTTTCGCTTTGCTGTTCGCTGGCTATGTAAGCGCCATACCGTTTGGTGCTGCTGTGGATGGTTTGATTGTAAGGTTGGTAATCGTTTAACTCGAGGGTAACATTAGCTGTTTTAATGATCTTTTTATCCCAATCTATTTGCGGTGCCGGCTGACCAGCCTGTAAATTTTTTTCCAGTTGAAAATTGGAGGTTGAATCTGCTGCAGCAAATGGTGGTGCTGTTAGCCCTTTCATTTTAGTTAGAGGTAATTCTGACAACATAACATCCTGTGTAGAAATTTCATTGGGATTCAATTTTGATTGGTCTCCTTTATTGCATGAGAGCAGCGCCACAGCCATGATGATGGCTATAAAATTGTTGTTGAGTTTCATGATGGATCGTTTTAAAAAAACAGATGCAAAACCTGCGGGAATACATAAGTGGAATTGACAATTGGTTTAGGAAATCAGAAATACAACTAATACAGCGTTGAGTTCTAATCCATGCCTATACCAGACCAGGCCCGCTTTTTTGCAGCAGTTCGTTGATTTAGTATTTAAATTATACAAGTTCTGGAAAATAGAAATCCGGGGAAAACGTCTTCGGTTATAAATATCAGAATTTGGAGAAAGTAACCCGGAATGTTTGTGAAAAGAAATGAAAAGCGAGTAAGCCAACAGCTTAAGCAATCCGGCATCAACGATGATTGGAAGGAGATAAAGCGAAAAGCCTCTACACAAAAATCAATACTAACCGCAGCGCAAAACACCTACAATACTATCATTCAAATAAAACGATGCACCGAGCCCACCGAACACCTCGGGAAGATACACGAAGCCCTAAAAATCAAAAATCAAAACCATTCAGGCAAATTAAATTTGTAGTACACAAACCGCCACTCAAAAAAACGAAAACCCCTATGACTGCTCACTTTTTGCCTGGTTAGCTGCAATGTGGTTTAATCATTTCAAAATGAGTTTTATCCATTTTAGGCCACTGTTCTCTTAAAAACCTGTAACAAACGCTCATTAAGTAGGTGAAATAATTTACGCTTTCATCCCACGACAAATGAGAGGCGTCATTTATCTGCCTGTCAGCTTCCTCAAAGCTTAAGGTCTGGCAATAAGTTTTGTCTAGCGGGTTACTAAATTTTGCCATTGTATAAAGTCCGGATATGGTTTTGTTAGTCTGAACTCAACATAAATTCTATTTTCGACCAGTATAATAATAGAAACCCAAAGTCAGCAACATGACCACCGCCAGCCGCATCACGTCCTTTTTATTTAACCTTCAATTTCCCATTTCGCTGCCCGATGCAGTGGAGGTGATGAATCCTTTTACAGAAAAGGAAACGAAAAAGGTTTGTCATCAGTTTTATAAGAAGTTTTACAACGATGAGCAACCGCGGCAATTTATCATCGGTATCAACCCCGGCAGATTTGGCGGTGGTATTACCGGTGTGCCTTTTACCGATCCCCTACGATTGAAAAGTAAGTGCGGTATTGACAACAACTGGCCTCAAAAGCAGGAACTGTCGAGCCTTTTTGTTTATGATATGATTGAAGCATTTGGCGGCGTGGAAACGTTTTACCAGAAGTTTTATATTACTTCTCTTAGTCCGTTGGGTTTTACCCGGAACGGAAAAAACCTCAACTATTACGACGATAAATTGCTCACCAAAAGCATTCAGCCCTTTGCCCTGGATTGTATGAAGCGACAGTTAAAATGGGGAAACCGTAATGTGGCGTTTTGCCTGGGCGAAGGTGCCAACTTTAAATTTATCAGCAAGTTTAACGATCAGCATCAGCTTTTTGAAAAAATAATACCGCTGGCCCACCCGCGATATATTATGCAATACAAATTAAAAAGCAAAGACGAATATATTGATAAATACCTGGAGGCGTTTGCTTTCATCCCGGGGAACGAGGGATCTGAATAAGGGATTCCTTCCCGATCAAAATCGGGATCGGAATGACAGAATAACCCAGTTGTCATCCCGAGGGATTAATTTTTGGTTCCCAAAAAAGTTCTTTGAAGATGACAGAGCATAAAGCTTTTACCTTCCCGAAAATTGAACTTTTACCAGCCCTTAAACCTGCTTGCATAAGTTTCCCCGCCTTTTAAAGGAGGGGACAGAATGTTTTTATAACTTGTTATAAAAACATTCAGGGGTGGTTAAACGCAGCACAT
>JBBRCW010000085.1:0-20303 GCA_038204535.1 Chitinophagales bacterium
GGCCCTTACCCACCTTCGGAAAATGCCACAGTATCATTTGATAGAAATCGCGCCAGATCAATTCATTCAAATAAGTTTCATTCAGCTTTTTTGCCCTGGCAGCTAATTGCCTAATGCTAATGGTGCCAAAACGCAAATGAACTCCCAAGCGCGACGTTCCTTTTTCGTTTCCAGGAAAATTACGCGTTGCATCGTAGTGGGCAATAATATCTTCCATTAATTGTTTGGAGGGAAAAGGAAAATCAACCGCCTCAAATCCCATTTGCTTTAAAGTGGGTATCGCCAAGGGGTCTTGCTGGTAAAATTGTCTAAAATGCTTTTGGCAATCATATTGCCTAAAATCTTCGTCTTTTATTGTTGCCCTCCATTTGCGGCTGTAGGGCGTAAATACCGTATATGGTGTTCCATCTTCTTTTACAACCTCGTCTTTTTCGGTAATTACCTGGTCTTTAAAAGTTACAAATTCCGCCTGCTTGACTTTTAAAAACTGCCTGACTTCTTCGTCGCGAAGGGTAGCATATGGCTCGTAATCGATATTGGCAAAAACCTTTTGAATTGAATATTTTTCTGAAAGGCGACTGAATGCCTCCATGGGCGTTTCGTAAAAAACTTCGAGCGTACTGCCAAACGCTTTCAATTTCTCCTGCATTTCCTGCAGTGCGGCTCTTATAAATTCTACTCTTCTGTCAGCTTTATCCTCTAGCTGGCCTAATATATTTTTATCGAAAATAAACAGCGGAACAACCGATAGGCCGGCGCAAAGGGCATGACATAAGGCGGTATTATCCTGCAAGCGCAAATCTCTTCTAAACCAAACAATGTTCACCTTTTGGGCCATGGCATGTTTTATTTGGTATAACAGCCTTACTGACCAAAGGTTTAGTGTTTTAATAAAGGCGCAATAAACTGTTTGTGCAAACCTGATGAGACGGTATTTTCGAAAGTTCTGTTTTTAAATTGCCGTACCCACTTTATTCCGGAGATCGCATTGGTCACAAAAATTTCGGAAGCGTTTTCCAAATCCAGCGCACTAACCGACGATTCCTCATAAGCAATATCATTTATCTTAAAGCTTGCAAGCAGGTGACGGCGCATTACACCATTGACCGGCCCATCGCAGAGTGGCGGCGTTTTAATGACACCATCACTAACTATAAAAACATTGGCTATAGTGGAGTCGGTAATATGATCAAAGGGGTTTAGCAAAAAACAATCATTCAACCTATTTTTCTTCGCCCACAAAGCAGCCATTGCATAGCTCAAATAATTATTGCTTTTGACTGCTGAAAAATGGTCGGCAACTTTTCGCGCTTCGGTGTACACATCGGTCACCAAACCGTTTTGGTTAAATACATTGGTAGCCTCGTTTAACGGCCAGCTTTGTATCAAATGGTTAGGAAAATGGCTAACATCGTCCAGCAATCCCCCATCGCCCCTGAATATGGTTAACCGCACCCTCGCCAGTTTTTCGTGCCGGTTCTTTTTAATCAGTTCCAGTACTTGTTCTTTAAAATATTCAGCGGTTAAAAAAACTGCCAAATCAAAATGCAAAAGACGAAGCGAATTAAAAAGTCTTTCAAAATGCAGATCGGCCAATAATATTTTGCCTTCATGTATTTTAAAGGTTTCAAAAAAACCATCACCATATCTAAATGACCGGTTATTCGGCGAAATCCGCACATCTTCTTCTTTTACAAATTTTCCGTTAAGCTTAGTGTATAATGCCATGGCGTATTAAAAAAAGAAACCCGACTAAAGGCCGGGTTTCAATAATGAATAAGAACTTTACTAACCATCAACTAAATTGTGTTTTACCGCATACAAAATAAGTCCTGCAGTAGATTTTGCACCTGTTTTTAATTTCAGTCTGTCTCTTATGGCTTCTACCGTACGGGGGCTGATTACAACAATGTCAGCAATTTCTTTAGTGCTTTTTTCATCGCACATTAATTTTAATACCTGCATCTCTTTTTCGCTCAGTTCAGCTTCGTCTATGTGGGCAATTGCATTTACACGCCTTGTTCTAAGGCCATTCAACATTGCTTTGTTGGTGTACTCGTTAAAATAAAACTCGTTGGTGTGTACAGTTCTTATAGCCTCGTAAATAGTGCTGCTGTCACTATTTTTAGTCAGGTAGCTATTGGCGCCGATTTCCATTAAACGGCTTATCATGCTAACATCATCATTCATTGTGAGCATAATTATTTTAACGTCTGGCAATATCTTCTTTACTTCTGGCAACGTGGCAATCCCATCCATGATAGGCATTTGAATATCCAGAAGAATAACATCGGGCTTAAGAAATTTTATCAGGTTTAATAACTGCATGCCATTTTCCGCTTCTCCCATAAATTCAATATCGGGATAGTGCGCTAAAGTCGATTTAACGCCTGCCCTAAAAATTGCATGGTCATCTGTTATCAGTACTTTTATTTTTGTTTTATTCTCAGTAACCATGAAAGTTATAATTGATTAATTGCCGCACTTCTTAAAAAACGGAAAATGTGAATTTTCAACCACCATCGGCAAATTTATTAGAAAAACTACTATCCTCCTCTCTTGAATAAATAATAGTTTAGTTGGCATTCAATCATTTATTGTAATCGTTAATAACATAAATGTATGTATGGTTATCCACATCTACCGTTCAACCAACAAAAGAAAACGAAAAAAAACGATTGCCCAGCTTTTTTTTCCTGGTTTAACAAGCTAAAATAAATTCTCATAAAACAACGTTCACCACAAAAATATATTGCAACTTCATAAACAAGCTTTCCCAACTATCATACTAAAATAATCGTGGTTCACTTTACAACACAATCGTAAAAATACTATAAACATTTCACTATTGTGAAGCCGAAAAATAGAGGAATAACCCTAACTACAAACCGGACTATTGATCATAAATTTGATAACAGAAGAAAATTCCCTTTAGAATTTCAAGAACCAGTTGGTCTAACATATATCAACTCAATAAGAAAACCAATTCCAGGTATTCTTTGAAAGCCGCTTAAGCGGTAAAGATCAAAATATGCCAAACCTTGATGATTTCAGGGTTTGGTTATTTTTTTAAACCCAATATGCTTTCTGAAGTTCAAATTATAAAGCGATTAGGGGCAATCGAATTTTAAACGTGATGGCTGGGTTATAACATCTTACTCCAATAATTTATTTCGCACTGCATACATCACCAGGCCTGCAATTGTTTTAGCGCCCACCTTCATTTTCATATTCTGCCGAATTGTCTCCACCGTTCTCGGGCTTAAAAAAACACCTTCAGATATTTCTTCGGTTGTTTTATCCTCGCTGATCAAGCGCAATATTTTCAGTTCCTTTTCATTGAATTTGACTGTGTTAGGGTAAAATCGGCGCACAGATTTTCGTTGCTGTAACTTTAAGAGCACTGCCGAATTTACCAGGTCGTTAAAATAGAAATCGTTGTTCATACAACTTAGAATTGCCCTGTAGATTTCGTCGGCATCGGTTGTTTTTGTCAGGTAGGCATTGGCGCCGTACTCCATCATCCTGGTTATAATTTCTTTATCATCGTACATACTAAGTACAATAATCTTTACCTCTTCATACTCCCTTCTGATAAGCTGTATTGCATTTATTCCATCAATTTTCGGCATTTGAATATCCATGATCAGCAGATCGGGCACCTTCATCTTCATTTTGTGCATCATATCTTTGCCATCATCCGCTTCCCAAAGAATTTTAATATATTCCCGGTTTTTTAGCGCCATCCTTACACCATCCCTAAATATTTTATGATCATCTGCCAGGGCCAGCTTAATAATTTTTGCGTCAGGCATTGATAAATATTTTATAAATTTTTTTTTCCTAAGCCTCATAAAAACGACCATCAGGTACGCAAGTTGTAACCTGGTTGAAAATTACGCGAAAATTTACGATACTCAAAGCCCCATAGTTCATAGATACAACCTTTTGTGATATAGTATTTTTACGCGCTTTTATTAGTAAAAATACTGAATTTTTAATAATTTCAATATCTTCAATCTCCGCTTAACACATTATATGTCAACAATTTGAAACAAAATAGCCAATCTTAGTCAATAGTACGACCCCTTGTGGATAAAAATGTAACGACTGAAATTTGATTTCAATTTTATCCATCCCTAAAAAATCAGAACCATGTCAAACACTGAATTAATTGTAGTAAAAGGTAAAGTAATTGAACAACCAAAAGGTTACTCTGCCGAGGTAGGCGAAAACATTGGCTACGAGAAAGGTGCCAAAATGATTAAAACCTATTACGACCAAAACCAGGACGATGTACTGGCCCATTTTATGGGAAGAAACATTATTGAAGAAATGCTGGCACAACCCGGCGCTATTGGTATCAGAATGTTTCATGCAGTTAACGAAATCGGCCTTAAGCAAATGGTATTGGTTGCCGCTGATGCCAACGGTCAAAACATTTTAAACTACACCACCATTGGTGAGAACGGCGAAATCATCAGGAAAAAAGGAATCGTAGCCGACAAAATGAGAAATTGCCCTCCCTATTGCGGAGATGGAGGTGGAACCGAAAACGACACCGTTAGCTGGTCTTAAAAAAAATTGAGTCAATAATGTATATATTTGGGTTAAACGCATTAATCCATTCTATCATTAGACGTCATAGCAAAGATCTCAACGGCCTTTGGCCTGTTACCTGTATTGTTTTATTTTTTATTCCGTAAAAGAATAAACGATAAAACAATATGGGTAATTTTATGTTTAATTGTGTTTAATTGTATTTCGGATACCTACTCCTTTTATTTAGGATCTCTGAAGCAGACAAATTTTGCTGTTTTCAATATTACTCTTTTAGTAGAAACTCTTCTGCTTTACGTTTTCTTCCTTCAAATACTGGCCTCGAAAATTGCAAAAGCAGCCATTATGATTTTGGGAGTGTTCTTTGTACAGCTTTGGTTAAGGTTTTACTTCAAATTCGGTCATTCAAGTTACATAGATACCTGTGTTACAATAGAAAATTCCACCATCATTATTTTATCTATTCTGTACTTTTTTCAACAGCTTACAACTGAAGATTCGCAGAATTTTTATAACAGCCCCCGATTTTGGATCGTGTCGGCCTATCTTATTTATACAGCCGGAATTTATTTCCTGTTTCTTTTTATTGACAGCCTTCCCCTGTCAGAAAAAGAAAAATACTATATTATCATCAATTACCTTTTTTATAATGTAAGAACGATTTTAATTGTAATTGCAATGTTTATGACCAGCCATCCAAAACAGCGTAAAAAATTTCAACTAACCTAAAGCACAGATCTATTACAAGTATGTTCTTACTTCAATCGAATGGAATATCGGCACCAATTTTTATCGGTACCATTGGTATGTTTTTTTTAACCATTGCTTTAATTGTTTTTATCATTTTTCACCAGCGAAAAGTAATCAGGTACCAGGTTGAAATGCAAAACATGGAAGCCGAACAGCAAAAAATGCTGCTAAGTGCCTCCATTAAACTACAAGAGGAAGAAAGGCAGCGCATTGCCGCCGACCTGCACGATGATGCCGGCCCGCTTTTAGCTACGGCCCGTCTATATTTGAACGAAAATCTGGTAAACCAGGATAAAGTAAGCCAGCTACAATCTATATTCAGCGCAAAAGAAATTATTGATGAGACAATACAACTGATCAGGAATATTTCGCATAGCCTGATGCCGCCAACGCTAAAAAACTTTGGACTTGAAAGTGCTGTCAACGACTTTTTTCAAAAAATCAACGGTTCAGGTTCAATGAATGTGAATTGCCGCTTTCACGATTATAAAATGCGCTTGAAATCCGAAAAAGAGTTATTGGTTTTTAGGGTGATCCAGGAGTTGGTGAATAATATTTTTAAACATAGCAATGCCAGTTTTATACATTTAACCCAACACAACGGAACGGAAAATATGATTATTCGCCTGCACCATGATGGCCGCGGTTTAACGCAGGAAGATTTTGTAAAGCTGGGCAAAAGCAACATAGGACTAGGATTAAAGAATATTCAAAGTCGTTTACGGGTAATAAAAGGAGAGATATTGTTTGAACAAGACAGTTCACAATCGTTTTTTAAGGTGACCATAGATATTCCAAAGGATGAAAATGAAAGATAGACCGGAGATTTTTTTAGAAATTTTATTTTTGTAAGGTATGGCAGATATAAAAGTTGCAATTGCAGATGATCATAAGATATTTAGAAAAGGAGTAATACTTTCTCTCAGGCATTATAGTAACTTAAAATTTGTACTTGAAGCAGAAAATGGGGAGGAATTGCTCAGTCATATTGCCGAAGCCGGGCCCGACGTGGTGTTAATGGATCTTAGAATGCCGGTGATGGATGGGATTGAGGCCACAAAACAGATCAGCCGCCTTTATCCAAATATTTCGGTTATCATATTGACGATGCACGAAGACGAACGCTTCGTAAACCATTTGATGGAGAATGGTGCACATGGTTACCTTTTAAAAAGTACTGATCCTTCCGAAATAAAAAAGGCCATTACCGACGTTGTTACCAAGGGCTTTTACCTGAATAATTTCGTAAACAGGATACTTTTAAAAAAGGCCCACATCAAGTCAAAATCTTTACCTCCGTTAAACAACGAACTGGACATAAGCGAAAAGGAAAAAACCGTAATCCGGTATATTTGTATGGAACTTACAAGCTTGCAAATAGGCGAAAAAATGCACATCAGTTCAAGAACCGTTGAAAGCATTAAAGAACGAATGATGGAGCGCTTTGGCTTAAAGAATACCGCCGGGCTGGTGTTTTTTGCCGTAAAAAACGACCTGATTGATTAATCAAACTAAATTCAATTTAACTGGAAGCGGTCATATTTATACTTTACTTATCTGTCTGCACTTTTGCTATCACCAAAATCCGGTTTTTTAAAAATTCGGGTATCGAAACCTGGCTTTTGGCTTACCTTTTTCTTTTGAAAGTGACTGCAGGTATAGCTTTTGGTTTATTTTATAAAATGCCGAAGTATTATGCTACAGCGGATACCTGGCGCTTTTATCACCTTAGTTTACAAGAAACCAAATGGTTACTGGCAGACCCCATTTCGTTTACAAAAGATCTATTTACATATGGATATAGCCAAACGGGCAATCTTTTTGCCGGGCACAACTCCTACTGGAACGATTTAAAAAGTAATGTAGTCATTAAATTGCTGGCTGTTTGCAACGTGCTGACTAATAATAGTTACTATGCTAACATCATCCTTTTTAATTTTCTCTTTTTCTTTGGTGTAATTGGACTTTACAGGGCCCTTTTTTCAGTTTACCCCGCTAACAAAATATTGCTGATGGCAGGCGTATTTTTAATGCCTTCGGCTTTATTTTGGTGCAGCGGCATACATAAAGATGGACTGATACTATCAGCAACCGGTTTAATCATCTATTATTTACATTTTGGCGCAAATGCCAAAACGCTTACTATATATAATTATGTGTTCCTGGGTTTTTGCATGCTGGTAATTTTTGCCTTGAGAAATTATGTTGCTCTGGCACTGCTGCCTGCACTTTTGGGCTGGATGTTAGGTATGAGTTGGCCAAAAAGATCGAAATATATTTTTCCGTTAATTTATTTATCTGGCATCCTGTTGTTTTTCCTTTTGCCTATAATAATACCGGCGTTGAATTTTCCCGCCTTTTTGTCGGAAAAACAGCATGAATTTATCGCCCTTGCCGGTGGTTCGGAAGTCAATGTTGTTCCGTTGAAGCCAACTTTTGCAGGCTACCTAAATTATTTGCCATCGGCTCTGGATATGGCTTTTTTTCAGCCTCATATTTCAGGGGCAAAAAGCATCAGTTCATTATTAGCTTTTTTAGAAATGTCATTATTTTGTTTGTTGACGCTTCTTTTCGTGGCATTTCCTAAGAAAAAGCAGACCATACCGCCATTGGTTTGGTGTTTTTTTTACTTCAGTTTAAGTATTCTTATAATAGCAGGCTATACAATCACTTTTTCTGGAGCCATAGTTCGGTACCGAAGCTTCGTTCTTCCATTTGTTGTTGCACCTTTATTATGCATGATAGACTTTAATACCTTGCAACAAAAATTGGGAACGGCATTTAGGAAAAGCAATGGATAACAGGCTTTTCCTTACTGTGTGGCAGATCATAGAAAAAATCCGCTCTTTTTACAGGCATTTATCGGTCTTTTCTCTTTGTACCTGCTAATAAAGAAATGGTTAAGTATTCAATTTTAGGATTCTATGTTGGCACTTCTCAATAAATAATCTTTAAGTTACACCGCTTTTTAAAAAAGGCTTAAAAGGCTGTAGTTAACATAATTTAACAGGTTTTAAAATTCCTTCGCCAATTCAATTAATAATGGCACAATTAATTAATTGCTTATTCGTTACTAAAGCCTTACGATCGTACCTGATATGAGATTTATTGACTTTACAACCATCGATTTTACAACTATTGTAAAAGAAGCATGGAACGCTTATGATAGCACACGCGAAATAATAAGAGTAGCAGATATAAGCGCGATGGTTTCCACAAACCACGTTTACAGGGTAACTTTTTCTGACCTGAGTTTTATAATAGCAAAGCTTTCCTATTTTGGACAATATGAACACTTTGTGGAGGATCATAGCATCATAGACACTTTATCGAACAATTTACCGGCGCCTTTTGAAAACTTTCTGGCCCGTTCGCTGGCAAAAGGCAATCACTTATTTGTTTACCGCTACCAGAACGATGTATTGGACGCCTGGGTGGTGTTTTATCGCCCTATTCAAATAAAAAAAAGAATGCCGCGGCGGCTTGATAACGATCAGATAGTAAAATTTGCTGAGCAGTTAGCACTCTTTCACAAGGCATGTTACAGTATCCGCAACACATTGCCGCCTTCTTCAAAAACATTACAGGTAGATATAGACCATCTTTTGAGCATTATTGAAACGGACCAGGGAAAATATGAGTACCGGATGCACCTGGATGAAATAAAAGAACAAAGCCAGATTTTTCATGAAAACGCTTTGCAATTAGGCGAGCCTGGATTTATTAAGATTCCCGTTTTTGTGGATTGGAATATCGGAAATTTTTCTGTCACCTCGTCTGGCAGATTTTTTTCGCGCTGGGATTATGACTGGTTCAGAATTGGTTCGCGAACACTCGATTTTTATTTTATGAGCCGGGTAGTATCAGATGTGGGAGACCGTACTGTCTTTAATTACTACATCAACCCGTTAATGGAAGAAAGGTTTCTCTTATTCCTAAAAGCATATCACCAGATATTTCCGCTGACCGAACCCGAAATACGGTTTCTGAAAGAAGCCTACAGGTTTTTCATTTTAAATTATGTTGTTAAGGACGGAAGGCACTTTTTTCACGAAATATTCGCTACTAAACTACAGAAAGAGGCATTCGACACCTATTTACCTTCAATTGACAAACAATTTAATGCAGAAATAATTTTGAAGGCCTTGAATTTATAATTTTACCTGTATGATGAAAGAACAATCGTTTTTAACGCTTGCGTTAAAATACAAAGCTGTCTTTTTAGACTCTTACGGGGTAATAAAAAATTATAAAGGTCTTATTGAGGGTGCGCAGGAAACCATTAGTTATCTAAGGAAAAATAAAATCGCCGTAAGAATTTTAACCAACGATGCGTCGCGAAGCCAGGACCAGCAAGTGGAAAGTTTTGGTCGTCTGGGCCTCAAAGACATTGAGCCGCACGAAGTGGTTACATCGGGCATGATGGCTAAACAGTTTTTGCAACACAAAATAATAGATGGCAAAATAGCCTACCTGGGTACCGAAAATTCCGCTCACTATATTCTTCAATCCGGCCTCGAACACATTTCGGTAAATGATGTTGACCTAAGTGACGTTAAAGATATTGCGGCTTTTGTTTTTTTAGATGATGAAGGGTTTGACTGGAATGTAGATATCAATAAAACAGTCAACCTTTTGCGGCGAAAAAACATTCCTGTTATTGTAGCCAACTCCGATAAATTATACCCCGTATCAAAAAACAATGTGGCTGTTGCCACGGGCGGCATTGCCAAACTGGTAGAAAGCATGCTCAATAAAAAGTTTATCCATTTTGGCAAACCCGACTCCCAAATGTTCATGTACGCCTTTGACGAACTCAATAAATTTGGATCGTACAACAAAAATGAAATATTAATGGTGGGCGATAACCTGAATACAGATATTTTGGGCGGCAATAGATTTGGATTAAATACCACGCTCGTATTATCGGGTAACACCAGTGCCGAAGAAGCCCAGTTCCAAATTCATGCATCAGGCATCATTCCCGATTTTATTTGCAGGTCCATTATGGAATAGCCTTTAAAAAATTTTCTCCTGATCCATATTACCGCTGCGTTATTTTGCGGAGGGTATGAAATTGCATATCCCCATGTACTGTACTTTCCATGGGTTGATAAAGCAACAAGTGGAGTTATTGGCTTTGAATCAAGCCACAAACTTTGGTGGTTAAGGTTTTTTTCTTAAAACATCACCAGATAGATATTATATTAAAATTCATCTAATTTTTCATTGTAATTCGGCAACCAAAAATATAATTATTCAATTCGAAAACTTATAAAGTTAAATTCTATATGAATATTTAGGGATTGATTTCTCTAAAAAATTGGTAAAGGCTTCAATTTTTTAGGTGTAAAAAAAATTTTTGCTACATTCGCACAGATTTAATTCAAAAAACTCTTAAATCATAATTTACAATTTATGGCACTAGCAAAACTTGAGTACATCTGGCTCGATGGTTATCAACCCACCCAAAGTTTACGTAGCAAAACAAAAATCGAACATGATTTTTCGGGCAAACTAGAAGATTTGCCAAATTGGTCATTTGACGGATCGTCAACAGAACAGGCGCCCGGTGGATCGTCTGATTGCGTTTTAAAGCCTGTTTATATGGTTAAAGACCCACAACGCAAAAACGGATACCTGGTTATGTGCGAAGTAATGGGTTCTGGCGGAGTAGCACATCCCAGCAATGGCCGCGCATTAATTGAAGACGATGACAATGATTTTTGGTTTGGATTTGAGCAAGAATATTTCTTATGGAATAATAATACAAACCGTCCGTTAGGGTTTCCCGAAGGCGGATATCCTGCCCCACAGGGTCCTTACTATTGCTCGGTAGGTGCAAGAAATGCATTTGGCCGCGATATTATTGAAGAGCATCTTGACGTATGTTTAGAAGCGGGCCTGAATGTAGAAGGCATTAATGCCGAAGTAGCTGCAGGTCAGTGGGAATTTCAAATTTTTGCAAAAGGAGCAAAAGAAGCCGGCGATCAAATCTGGATTGCCCGTTACCTTTTAGAAAGAATAGGCGAAAAACATGGTGTTTCTATCAACTGGCATTGCAAACCACTGGGTAATTTAGATTGGAATGGTTCGGGCATGCACGCCAATTTCTCTAATACTATTTTACGTACCGCCGGCAAGAAAGAAACCTACGACAAGATCTGCGAAGCTTTCCGCCCACTGGTTAAAGACCATATTGAAGTTTATGGCGCCGACAACCATTTGCGCTTAACAGGTAAGCACGAAACTGCCTCCATTTACGATTTCTCTTATGGCGTTTCGGATCGCGGGGCTTCTATCCGTATTCCATTATTTACAGTAGAAAAAGGATGGAATGGTTACCTGGAAGATCGTCGTCCAAACTCTGCCGCAGATCCGTACAAAGTAGCGGCCCGTATCATCAAAACTGTAAAAGCGGTTGAAGTTTAATTAGATACTAATTATTAATAATAAATCAGAAAACCTCATGGCAACGTGAGGTTTTCTTATTTATATCATTAAAAAACGGGAATTGTAGCCTCGGAAAGGATTTAGAATTGTACATTTACGACCAACTATCGTCTTTTTAATATAATTACATATTTATGGATTCAATGCGATTTAAGGCCTTACAGGGGCTTGCTTCCGATACCTTTCAAAAATCCTTTCCAAAAAGCTCTAAAATATCACCGATTTTTGGCGAAAATGTTTTTACGCTAAAGAACGCAAGGGAATATTTGAGCGATGAAGCATTTAAAAGCCTGACGGTCAGTATTAAGAGCTCAAAAAAAATTGATCGGTCTGTAGCCAACCAGATCGCCACAGGTTTAAGATCCTGGGCCGAAAGTAAAGGAGTAACGCACTTTACCCATTGGTTTCAACCGCTAACTGGCACCACTGCCGAAAAACACGACAGTTTTTTTACGCTTAAAAGCGATGGAACGGCTATTGAAGAATTTGACGGTGGAGCGCTCATTCAACAGGAGCCTGATGCATCTTCGTTCCCCAGCGGCGGACTGCGGGCAACTTTTGAAGCCAGGGGATATACCGCCTGGGATCCCTCCTCGCCTGCCTTTATTATAGAAATTGGCAATGGCAGAACCTTATGTATCCCAACCATATACGTTTCTTATACCGGCGAAAGCCTTGATTACAAAGCGCCATTATTAAAAGCATTGGCCGCATTAGATAAAGCGGCCGTGGACGTTTGTAATTATTTTGACAAGAATGTTTCAAAGGTTACTGCAACCCTGGGATGGGAACAGGAATATTTTGTAATAGATGAAAATCTGGCCAATGCCCGGCCCGACCTGGTATTATGCGACCGCACGGTATTTGGCGCTTCGCCCGCCAAAGGCCAGCAACTGGAAGATCATTATTTTGGTTCGATACCCGAAAGGATCTATGCCTTTATGCGCGATTATGAAAACGAGGCCTATAGACTAGGCATTCCGCTGCGTAACCGTCACAACGAGGTGGCGCCGGCGCAATACGAGGCGGCACCCATTTTTGAAGAAGTGAATCTGGCGGTAGATCACAATACGCTCTTAATGGATGTGATGACCCGTGTTGCCAAACGTCACCGCCTTAAAGTGATTTTACACGAAAAACCTTTTGCCGGCATTAACGGAAGCGGAAAGCACAATAACTGGAGCATGGCCACCGACACCGGTGTAAATCTTTTGGCACCCGGTAAAACACCCAAGACGAACTTAATGTTCCTTACATTTTTTGTAAATTCTATAAAAGCAGTTCACGATTATGCAGACCTGTTAAGGGCTTCAATAGCAAGCGCTGGCAACGACTTTAGATTAGGCGCCCACGAAGCGCCACCTGCCATTATATCTGTATTTATTGGACAGTACCTGACTAAAGTTTTAGAAGAAATTGAAGGGCGTGTGGGCGAAAAGTTTGATGAGCAGGATGAGGCAATATTAAAGCTTGATCTTCATCGCAGCATTCCGGAATTATTGCTCGACAATACCGACCGTAACCGCACCTCCCCTTTTGCCTTTACCGGTAACAAATTCGAATTCAGAGCAGTGGGCTCTGCCGCCAATTGCGCCAATGCCATGACCGCTTTGAATACCATTATGGCCGAAACGCTCAGGGTATTTAAGAAGGAAGTTGATGGATTGATAGAAAAAGGTGAAAAGAAAGAAATCGCAATCATGCACGTTGTTCAAAAAGCAATTGTTGAAAGCAAAGGCATTTTGTTTGAGGGCGATGGATATAGCGGCTCGTGGGAGAAAGAAGCTAAAAAAAGAGGACTTCCAAACATTAAGACGACTCCATTTGCACTGGATGCCATGGTTACGGCAAAAGCTAAAGAATTATTTCAGAATAACGGCGTGTACACCCATTCTGAATTAGAGGCACGGCATGATATTGAGCTGGAGAAATATATTAAAAAGGTGCAGATTGAGGCACGGCTAATGGGCGACCTTGCTATTAACCATATTCTGCCGGCAGCTATTCGCTATCAGAACACCCTGGGAAGCAATATAAGAGCGCTTAAAGACATTGGTATGCCCGAAGAAAGTTATAGTACCCAAAAGCTTATAATGGAAAAAATATCGGGCCACATTAAAACAGTGTACGACAATGTTGACCTGATGGTTGAAGCGCGGAAAGTGAGCAACGCCATTGCCGACACCCGCGAAAAGGCAATTTCTTACAATGTGGAAGTAAAAGATAAATACTTTGACGTGATCAGGTATTCAATTGATAAGCTTGAATTATTGGTTGCAGACGATGAATGGACCTTACCCAAATACAGAGAATTATTATTTTTAAGATAATACTTTCAATAACCAATTAAAAAACCCTCTACCCTGGCAGAGGGTTTTTAATTGAATAGCATCTGTTTGGTTAAACGAATGTAAAGCACTTTAAATTGACGGTAATTTTTGGGGCATTCACCTATTTTGCCTTTTTAAAAAACATTTGCCCAATTACCTTTAGATCCAGTTTTATAACAATCAACCAACAAAATTTAAACAACAAACAATGAAAAAATTATTGATTTCAATGTGCCTTTTAGTTCTCGGCACCGGCTTTTTATCTGCCCAGCCACCGCAAGGCGGCAGAGGAGGCGGAGGTGAAATGATGAAACAGCGGCTAAAAGATGAATTGAAATTTAGCGATGTCAAAATCGATTCTGTAATGGCCATACAAATGGATTTTCAAATGAAGAACCGGGGATTAAGAACCGATCAAAGTATGAGCGATGCCGACAAAAAA
Organism: Chitinophagales bacterium; assembly: GCA_038204535.1. GTDB lineage: Bacteria > Bacteroidota > Bacteroidia > Chitinophagales > Chitinophagaceae > Segetibacter. The sequence continues at coordinate 14,536 of JBBRCW010000085.1, forward strand.
ACAAAAATGGAAACTAATAACGCCGCCCGCCAAGCCCGCCTGAAAACTGTTTTAAGCGATGAAGAAATTAAGAAACTGGACGCCTATTACGAAGAAATGAGAAAAAATCGTGCAAACAGGCAGTAAAATAATTAGCATTGCCCAATGAATGGATCAATATATGAAAGCCACCCCACCGGGTGGCTTTTGCATTTTAAGGTTAGGGGTGTTCAGCATCCGCAGATGGCCGAGTGGGTATAAGCGAGTTAAAACCTTCCCAAGCAAATGCTTCCAATGTACTGGTGATCATACTTAACTTGCTGCTTAAACTTATAATTCATAAATCCTTCAACGAATAAAGAAAACGCCATAGCCTTTTACAAAATGGCGTTTGAGGGTAATCCCAAAAAAGCGGCTGAGCAATATGTTGGCGATCGTTATACCCAGCACAACCCGTTGGTCGGTAACGGCATACAATCTTTTATTGATTATTTTGAAAGAATGCAAAACGAATATCCCCGCAAGTCAATAACGTTTGTAAGGGCGGTGGCAGAAGCTGACCTGGTGGCTCTACATACACACCAGGTTTGGCCCAACAACGATGAATGGGTTACTATGGATTATTTTAAGTTTGATGAGAACGGAAAAATTGTGGAGCATTGGGATGTCATACAGCAGGTACCGGAAAGTTCGCTAAACGGGAATATTATGTATTAATTGGCATACTGTCGACAGCCAATAGTGCTGGTAACAGGCAGCAGTAATTTCGGCTTGTGTATTTCAAAAACCAACACAGTCTGGATTTTCAATTGGTTCCGTAGTTGCGAACTTCGGAGAGCGGTGCGCTAACCGTAGTCTGCGACTACGGTTGTAAATGGTTTGCCAGACTGTGTCTGGAATTCATGTTTATACTGTTGACGACCGATACCAGTGTTAAATGGTGGTAATAGTTTCGGCTTTTGTTTTTCAAATGCCAGACGCAGTCTGGGTTTGCAATTGGTTCCGAAGTTGTAAACTTCGGAGAGCGGGTGGGTCAACATTCAGCGTATCCTCCAGAATAGTGCGGTTGATTAAAACAATCAATTATCGTTTTTTCAACATTAGTGATTGGGCACTTAAGATTTCCATATCCATTCCATATTATGCCGGTACGCCTTGAAGTATTAATCCGTACAAATTTGTATGATGATCCTAAAATTTCTTTATCGTTATTGGACGAAGATGGTGTATGAAAATTGTTCTGTCAATCCGTGAAGATTAAGTGCAGACCAATAAGCTATTGCACTTTCTTCTACGACAAAAGTGCCAATTACATTTTCGTCCCGAAAACTGGGCCGACAAAATTTACCCCTTTCAATTCTATTAAGTAATTACTTATGTACCAGGTTTTCCAAAACTTCATTAAGGTTATCAAACCTTTGACTAAACTTTTCTTCGATTTCATCAAAGCGAAATTCTCGAAGTGTCCCTGACAAAAGGCAAAAATCTATTCAGCCTCCCCTGCTTTTCCTAATCCCATAATCTCATTACCGCTCCGAAGACTCTCTTACAACCAGCCTTGGAACAATTACTTTGGTTTGAGTTGTTGCAGATGAAGATACGTTTTCGTTAATGGCGGCTATCAGCATAGAATACATCTAAACCCAGGGAAAAGGAGGCGTTGGAAGCCGTGGTTGAATACTCGATTATGAAAGAACGGAAAAGGAAAATCCCGGAAGGGAAGCTGTTGATTGTATGGGCACACTCATAGATTGTAAATTAGTCGGAAAACAAAGCACTATATGTTGGCCATTATTTTTTATACCGCGACATTGAAAATATTTGCCCTACCGTTTTTAAAAAGGTTTCAGCACCGCCTACTTCACCATCAGTGTTAAACCCCTCTTTGTTCATTTGTTTGAATTCTAAATAGGTGCCCGCGCCAAAAAAGATAAAAAGTATTACAAGTACCGCTGTAAACAGAATCAGATCTATATTTTCCATTACTTCTTTATTTTAATATTTACATAAACCAGTATTAATAAAATGGTAGGTGGCCAAAGGCCAATGAAAATGGCGCGCATAGGATCTTTGAGCGCTACATAATAATACTCCGATAGGAAAATGAGCGCTATGGCTATAAGGAAAATAAACAGCTCCGCGAATTTAAAAATGCCTTTCATGAACATCAGTTTTGTAAAAAATGTGTAATCAATTATCCGTTATCATTCAAACAGTAAATACTTAAAAAGGTTGCGAAATTCAATATTGTCAAAGGTTATAGTTTCTACATTAAAGCTTGCAGGCTTAAGAGTCTCCCATAATGCACCTGTATACAAAAAATGCAGGTAAACAAGGAAGAGGCTTTTGTACTATGCAACATTTTTTGCATTGTTTATTCTGAGGCTGATATACATATTGTGCATGATATGCAGGTGGGGCGCGGTTAACACAGCAAGACCTAAGAAAATATCCAGTACCAAAACATTGTAATTTGTAAGCATTAATGCGCTATACCCAAATAAGAGCACGCCGGCAATGGCAATTGAACTATATAAGGCAATCTGTTTTATAATGGAGGTGGCTGAGCAAGTATTGTCGCGTTGAAGAAATGAAAATATATTACGCATCGAAAGGGTAGAGTGCCAAACGATAAAGTAAAAAAAGAAAGCCAATAACATGGGCAGGTTGTACAGTATAACAAGTATGACAGTAAACCTTACCAAAAACGTTGCCGGCGGAAACGTGTTGACTTCTGTAGTTATAAAATAGATAAAGGCCGATGCAAAGAAAAGAATAAGTGAAACCGAAATTATTGTTCTGGCGTTTAGCTGTAAAAATTGATGCAATGTTTCGTGCCTGAGGTTTGGAATATACAAAAGGAGCAATGGTTCAATTTCGGGGGCGTGTGCTAATAAAATAAAATTCAGGATAACGAGGCCATAAGTAATCACGAAGAACTTGCCTGCCAGAGTATTGGTTTTAAAAAGATACAAATCCGTTTCGCCAAAATGATAGGCCGACAATATGATAAATAGTAGCAACCCCGCCACGGGAAACATCCATAATACCAATCCAAATGCCACGATCTTTCCAAGATATTGAATGAAAAAACCAACCTTTGAAAATGCCTTACCGATGTTCAACGAATTCTTTTCGGCTACCAATAAATCTGCCGCGCCATGTGGAATGCCCAACAAAACTATTCCAGCCAAAAATATAATGAGTTGTATTTGCAGTGGTATTGCATATACCAGTTGCTGCACAATGGCAAGTACTAAACCAAACGATATTAAAATGTTTCTGGTCAAAGATGATTGAAATAATGCAGGGCTAACTCATATCTACTAAGCGTTAACCCTGCCATTTAATTTATACAACCTGATAGTTGTAGTTTCAATTCTACTCAACTAAGCTGTTGCGGGTTGCGGCTTGTCGGTTTGGGCCAATGCATATATTACCAGGCCAAAGCCAATCTTATTGATAGCGTCCCCGATGTTGTACACAACATCCATCGAAAGTCCCTGTAGTACCCGCATGCCAAATAAGCCTCCTTCTGTACCGGCTATATATCCTATAGGGTATATGGCCCAGCCTACCAGTACAAACCATGCAAGGGTTTTGTTTGCTTTGGCTACTGCTGGTCCTGCATTGCCTGCCAGTTTAGCTATTTCGCCAAACCAAACAAGGTATACAATGTAGAAGTAGGCAATACCACTTATAAGGCCCCATATCCAGCTTTGTTTTTCTGTTGGGTAAATGGCTTCGCCAATATATCCGGTAACCAGCATAAATACAGATGCGAAAATCAATTTCCACAGCAACGATAATTTTGCACCCGATTTTTTTGTTATTAAATAAAACTCAACACACATTAAAGGAACGGTCAGCAACCAGTCAACGTATCTGAAGAAAGTTGGTGACTGTCCTGTAGCCAGATTATAATCTCTCATATAGTAGTAGTGTACTGCCGCTATGAAAGTAATAATTCCCGAAATCAAAACTGACGTTCGCCATTTTTTTTCTGTATTCCACATTTCAAAGAAAAAAAATACCGAGGCGCCGAGCATGGCCATCGTACCTATAAAAAAGGTAAATGCCACGTAATTGTCGTTAGAGATTGGTAGTATCTCTAAGAAAGTTGGGTTCATACTTTTTGTTTTAAATTGTTTTTTAAATAATAGTCTTAGGGCTTCTCCGGAAAGCGTTTAACTTTTTGTATCGGGCTATTAAACAGAAAATTTTTTGAAAAAGTTTTAAAATACGGGTATTTATTTTGAATGTTCAAGAATGTATGAATTTTTGAACCTATTTTTTAAACGGATTTAAAAGATTGAAGAATCCTGGTGCTAGAAAAGGTGGGCAAAGCAGGAAGGATACTAGTGGGATACTTTAAAGTAGGCTATCGTAAATTCAGTTTCCTTTAAAACGCAGCATTTTTTTTATACTTCTATTAACTATGGTATTCATTGCACGCTTACAGCCGGAGAAAGTACCAATCAAATTTGCATGGCAGCTTATTTGTGCCAAAGGTTTCGTGCCTACAGATAAATAAAACGAAGGAAATTTTTGGGAATACAGACCGTATAAATTTGGCGCATTGGTTACACCTGGTGTTAGCTTTGCTATGAAACTGCAACCGCGCCACCCATAGCAATTGAAAGCGCAGCGGCAGTTGAAATAAGAACGGTATTTTTTAGCAAAGAAACCATCATACTTATGCTTTTCTTTGTAGGTATCGTGTTATTCACCATTATGCTGCCCAATCTATTTTAAAAGATAATTTCTACCGATGAAAGTAATTATTGCCCCCGATAAGTTTAAAGGAAGCCTTTCTTGTTTTGATGTATGCGAAGCCATAGAACAAGGATTGAAACAGGCAGGTTTTACCGGTGATATTCACTCCTTTCCTTTGGCCGATGGGGGCGATGGTTTCTCGGCTGTGTTGCAGTATTATCTAAAGACCGAGACGATCAACTGCGATACCGTTGATCCGCTAAACAGGAAGATGACCGCCAGTTACCAATGGTCATCAAAAGACAAAACTGCAATCGTGGAAATGGCGGTGGCTTCGGGGATAGCATTGCTGAGACAGAATGAATTAGACCCAATGGTTACGTCAACCTACGGAACTGGTTTGCTCATAAAAGATGCCCTGGCAAAAGGTGCAAAAAAAATGATTCTGGGGATAGGCGGCAGCGCAACCAACGATGGCGGCACCGGTATTTTAGAAGCACTGGGGTTCAGGTTTTATGATAAAAACAATCAGCACATAGAACAACTGTCAGGAGGAAAACTGGTACAGATAGAAACGATTGAAATGCCGGCCGATCTGCCCGCAATTGAATGGACTGTTTGCTGCGATGTAAGCAATCCGTTCTATGGACCCAATGGTGCAGCCTACGTGTATGGCCCCCAGAAAGGCGCCGATGAAGCCAAAGTAAAATTATTGGATGATGGCCTTAAGAACCTGGCAAAAGTATTGTATTCAGCGACAGAAAAAGACATTAGCTATGTACCTGGCGCTGGCGCTGCGGGTGGCATTGCCGGCGGCCTGATGGCCGCATTAAATGCCTCGTTAAAACAAGGGATTGATATGGTATTGGAAGCCAGCAACATTCACTCAGAAATACACGATGCCGACCTGGTAATCACCGGCGAAGGCAAGTTGGATGATCAATCGCTGCAAGGCAAAGTGATAGGCTCCGTAGCCGCTTTGGCCGTTGACAATGGTATCCCCTGCATAGCCTTTTGCGGCCGGCTCGATCTGTCACAAAAGGAAATAGAAGCGGCTGGATTAAAAGCTGCTT
>JBBRCW010000086.1:0-20302 GCA_038204535.1 Chitinophagales bacterium
CAGGCAACACCTAAAATAAATGAAATACTAACAAAACTCTGCGATCAAATGACCGAAACGCAAACCATCTACCCACAAACAGATTTAAGAATTATATTTAAAACCGGCTAACTCTTGTTTGCGCGAGATCAGGAGGTCTGAATATAGATCATTGTATGTTTTCCGGCTATCTGTAATCTATAGCACCAGACGTTCCTATGGAACGAAGAAAATGCCTGTCTCAAAATGTGCTACCCACCAGTTGTTCCTATGGAACAAATAATGCATTTCTCCTCCATGTTCCATCGGAACATTTGGTGGGTAGCATTCAGACAGTTAAGTATACTCGTTCCGTAGGAACGATTGGTGCTTTGTCCCTGTGGTTTATCCTTGCATCGCATTAATGGTAGGCCAGGGGAACCGACAGAGTATTTGTTAATCAGGTTCGGGTATTTAAATTTGCACCACGAGCGATAGGCTTCAGCGCTTAGAGGATTTTTTGGATTGAAAACAATTTGTATCCCTGTTAGTATCCGAAACGAAATAAATTGAATCTATTATGCATAGACAGCGCTAATGCCTCATGAAAATTGGAATGGAGATGCGATTTGGGAGAAACCGGAAGTCGATAAAAAATAATGCCGATGGAAAATTCCAGACCTTCTATCAATTTATTTCAGTAAAAAGAAAGAAAGTAGAACCGACCGGATTCGAACCGGTGACCTCTTCCATGTCAAGGAAGCGCTCTAACCAACTGAGCTACGGATCTGAATAAAAGGCGCAAATATTTCCAAAGGCTGCAAATATATGCAGGCGAATATTTCAATGCCTTTTAAAGGCAGATTAATCTGTAATATCTTTTTCTTCGGGTCCCGAGCTGGATATGATAATGCTTTCTTTTCTACTTTCTTCTTTTTTATTATTCTCTTTACGGGAATGTTTAGAAGGCTCCATTTGGTCGGTGGTAATAAAGGTGCCGCTTTCATTCAAAATAAATTCACCTTCCTGCATGTCTGTTAATCCATGTTTCTTTTCTTCTTTTTCCATATGGGTAGTTTTTTGGAATTCTTAAAATTAAGAAATCCAGTATCTAATTGCCTGTCTAACCTATTTTTTTAGGCTATATCTTAACATTTGAACTCCGCAATACGTTTTTAAACAAGGGGATTACAAAGTGCCTATGATTGAAGTTTGTGGCAATTTGCAAAGCTATCGAAGCATTTCTGTGGGCAATTTTTTATTACCAGAATAAACTGGAAAAAGCAAACTATTTGCTATAACCAGACTTTGCCCTCTACTCCGGTGTAGTAAACAATGACTAAACTGCTACTGGTCACTATATCAGGATGTAAACGCCAAAGAAATTTAAATACTAATATTAGTAGCTACTCCCTACCGAAAGTATTACATTCGAATCTCGTTGTTTAAATGTTGTTACCTGTTGTGTAAATTGGATAAAGCGTTTGGGAAATGAAAGGGTTTTGGCAGCTTCATTATAACAAAGACACTCCTTTATTGAAGGAAAAAGAAAAAATACAGCCAACTAAAGATTATGGAAGTAATAATTGCTTACGACAGAAAACTGGTGATCCAGGCGTTGCGGTATCATTTTATAAAGCGCCCCGAAATTAGGATCATGATGATTTTGGTAAATGTATTTGCCATTTTTTCTGCGGGGCTTTATTATTTTAAGAAAGTTTCGCCCATAGCATTTCTCATAAGTTCGTTTTTATGGCTGGCGCTAATGGTTTCTTTTTGGTTTGTTCTTCCCTATACCGTTTATAGAAAAGCGGCTACGTTTAAATCAACCTTTAAAATGAAGTTTAAAGAAAGCGGCATTTTTCTTGAAAGCGAACGGGGACACAATGAGTGGAAATGGAAAGAGTTTAGCAGTTATTTTGAAACGCCCCACTTTTTTCATCTTTATTTTGACAGCAAGTCTTTCTTTTTAGTTCCAAAGGCGGCTTTTTCAGGTCCGGAAAGTCTGGGTGATTTGCGGGTTTTACTAAACCGCAAAATTCAGAGAAAGTAAATTACAGTGGCTTTTCCATTATATAGTGAGGGATTGTTACTTCGTAAAATTCATCGCCGGCAATTTTATAGCCAAGCTTTTCGTAAAACCCTGCAGCTGTCTTTCTGGCGTGCATGATCACTTTTTGATTGCCCCTATCCCTGGCAAGATTTTCTGCAAACTGCATCAGCACCCGTCCTATACCCTTGCCCTGCAAGCCGGTTTTTACAGCCATTTGCCTCAGCCTTACAACATTTGGTTCAACTTTAGTTAGCATACAGCAGCCAAGCATCCTTTCATCTTCGAAGGCTCCTATTAGTATATCGTCTTTTTCCTTTTCAAGTTCTTCTTTTGAAAAACTTAAGCCAAGCGGTTTTCGTAGAATGAGCATCCGCAACTCAATCATTTGCTTGTATTCTTTCGACCCGTGATCTATAATTTTTAGCGGCATAGTTATATTTGGATGATTATAAAGGTATGATTTGCTATTATTCGGTTTGCTACTTTTTGATTTTTTCTCAATATAAAAATTTAAAGATATTAATAAAGCAAAATTGTCTTTTGGGCATTGCCTAAGATTTTAATGATTTTAGTTGTTAATGCGGCATTTGGAATAACATAAATTGGGCGGCTATAATCAAGTTATTAGTATCAGTTTTAATACCTCGCCGATAATAATATCTTTAGCGAGAATGGTTGATTTAAGCAAGAATGTCGTTAGAAATTGGGAATGTTTTTTCGAAAAATCGACGTTTTATGGGGTGCATCTGCCGGATAAAACGATTTTTTGGCACTGCTTTCATCAATTTAAGGCATTAAGAGAGAGGTTTGTTTGGAATTTGAAAAGCTGCGTTGTAAGCAACAGGAGGCCTATTTTGATTGAAAACGGGCTAAATTATTAGGATAATCAACAATTATCTGCTAATATGCGCCTTAACTCAAATAATAGCCATATTTTGAGCGCAAAAGGAATAGAAATAAAAATCATCTATTTCGTTGCTTATTTACTAAAAATTATATTTTTGCAACCGTAACTAAACTTTATAACAATGTCAGAAATCGCAACAAGAGTTAAAAAAATAATTGTTGACAAACTAGGAGTAGATGAAGGAGAGGTAACAACTGAAGCTTCTTTCACTAACGACCTCGGCGCAGATTCTTTGGATACCGTGGAGCTAATCATGGAATTCGAAAAAGAATTTAATATTTCTATTCCTGACGAGCAGGCAGAAACTATTACTACCGTAGGACAAGCTGTAGCCTACCTGGAAGAACATGGTAAATAATTCGCAAAATAAATTTTTGCAATAATTCTTGATCCGCCTGGCAGAGGCTTCTCGCTGATGCAGGCGGATTTTATCACTTAAAACTTCAGGCAAAGCCATATGCAATTTAAACGAGTTGTTGTAACTGGTATTGGTGCAATTACACCATTGGGAAATAATCTGCAGGACTACTGGAGCGGGTTAGTCAATGGTGTGTCTGGTGCTAATTTAATCACTCAGTTTGATGCAACTAAATTTAAAACACGCTTTGCCTGCGAATTAAAAGGTTTTGAGGCTACGGATTATTTAGACAGAAAAGAGGCCCGGAAAATTGATCGCTTTACGCAAACCGCTTTGGTTGCCAGCGACCAGGCCGTTCAGGATGCCGGCATAAACAACAAAAACGTGAACCCAGACAGGGTAGGCGTAATATTTGGAAGCGGTATTGGCGGTTTGATCACCTTTCAACAGGAAGTGATTGAATTTGCCAAGGGCGACGGTACTCCCCGATTTAGTCCCTTCTTTATTCCAAAAATGATTTTGGACATTGCAGCTGGTCAAATTTCCATTCGTCACGGTTTCAGAGGGCCGAATTTTGCTGTCGTAAGCGCCTGCGCTTCTTCTACCAACGCTATTATAGACGCCTTTAACTATATAAGAATGGGTAAGGCAGATGTAATACTTTCCGGAGGAAGTGAAAGCGTTATCAGCGAAGCAGGCGTTGGCGGGTTTAACGCTATGAAAGCTTTAAGCGAACGGAACGATGAATTTGAAACCGCCAGCCGCCCGTATGACAAAACCCGTGATGGTTTTGTAATGGGTGAAGGCGCAGGGGTTTTAATTTTAGAAAGCCTTGATCATGCTTTGGCCCGCGGAGCTAAAATATATTGCGAAATTGCAGGCGGTGGTGCAACTGCCGATGCCTATCACATTACGGCCCCGCACCCCGAAGGATTGGGGGCACAAAATGTTATGCTGGCCGCTTTGGAAGATGCGGGCATGCATCCCGGCGACATAGACTATATTAATACCCACGGCACCTCTACACCGTTGGGTGATGGAGCGGAAGTAAAAGCCATTCTTCATGTTTTTGGAGAACATGCCTACAATTTAAATATCAGCTCTACAAAAAGTATGACCGGCCATTGTTTAGGCGCCGCAGGCGTAATTGAGGCCATGGCCTGTATACAGGCAGTTATACACGATATTGTTCCCCCCACAATCAATCACTTTCACGACGATCCTGAACTAGACGCTAAGCTGAATTTTACTTTTAATAAGGCCCAAAAACGAACAGTTAACGCAGCCCTCAATAATACCTTTGGCTTTGGAGGGCACAATGCCGCTATGATAGTGAAAAAATATGTAGCTTAACGTGGTGGAATTTTTAGATAAACTTTTTGGTAAAAAGCCTGCCAATCAAACCTTTGAAAAGAAATTACAAAATGTAATTGGTCTGAAGCCCGGAAACCTTTCCCTTTATATTACAGCGTTAAGTCACCGTTCGGTTAAGGAAGGGGCCGACGAGAATAATGAACGGCTCGAATATTTGGGTGATGCCATCTTAAGTTCCATAGTAGCCGATTATCTTTTTAAAAAATACCCATACAAAGGCGAAGGTTTTTTGACCGAAATGCGCAGCAAAATGGTAAACCGGTCGCAATTGAACGACCTGGCTTTAAAAATGGGCCTCAAAAAAATTACCCTTTATAATAAGTTTGATGGATCGCTGAAAGGAAGCCAGATATTTGGCAATACGCTTGAAGCATTGGTTGGCGCTGTTTACCTGGATAAAGGGTATAGAAAAACACAGCGTTGGGTATTAAAACAAATGATCATTCCGCATTTGTATGTTGACGACCTTGAAAATGTTGATATCAACCTAAAAAATAAGTTAATTGGCTGGGCGAGTAAAAACGGTAAAGTGCTGGCCTTTGTTACCCTTGAGGAAAAACAAGAGAATAACCGCAGAATTTTTACTATTGCCGCAGTTTTAGACGGCGAGCAAATTGCCTTGGGTAAGGGCTTTAATAAAAAGGATGCAAGCCAGATAGCGGCCCAATTGGCCATAGAAAAGCTGGGTTTATAGCTTTATAACGTTAGTCGTGGCAATTTTCGCGACCTCCTTAAAAAATTTACAGGTTTTAGCTAATTATGACGAATTCTGTAAACAGCACCGGCAAAATCATCGCTCACCAATAGCGAACCATCTTTGGCAACAATTACATCAACCGGCCTTCCCAAAACTTTTCCATCTTGCTGTAACCAGCCGCTGGCGAAAGGCGTATAGCTGGTCACCTTTTCCCCTTCCAGTTTAGCCACCGAAACTTTATAACCAATAGGCGTACTTCGGTTCCAACTGCCATGTTCGGCAATAAAAATCTGATTTTTATATTCTGCTGTAAAATTATCGCCTGTATAAAAACGCATACCCAAAGGCGCGATATGAGGCCCCAGGGCTTTTGCCGGTGCTACATAATCGGCACAGTTTTTACCCTTTCCAAATTCAGGATCTAATACATTACCCTGGTGACAAAATGGAAAACCAAAATGCATTCCTTTTTCGGGGGCATAATTTAATTCGCAAAATGGAACATCGTCTCCCAGCAGATCGCGGCCATTATCGGTAAACCAAAGTTTTTTGGTATCGGGTTGCCAGTCAAATCCCACGCTGTTTCTTATTCCTTTGGCAAAAATCTCTACGTCAGAACCATCCGGGTTCATCCGGGTAATCGTGGCAAATATGCTGTCGTTTTCAAGGCAAACATTACAGGGAGCCCCTACAGGCACATACAATTTACCATCTGGTCCAAATGCTATAAACTTCCAGCCATGGTGTGTTTTATCAGGATATTTATCGTACACTACTGTGAATGTTGGAGGGGTTGCAAGCTTGTTTTCTATATCATCGAACCTAAGTATCCGGTTTATTTCGGCAACATATAAATTACCATCCTTAAAAGCCACGCCGTTTGGTGTATTCAGTCCGCTGGCGATGGTGTACACTTTATCTGCCACCCCATCATTATTGTCATCTACCGCTGCGTACACCGAGTTGCCGTCCTTATTTCCTATAAAGAGGGTGCCTTTTGCTCCCCAGCACATACTTCTCGCTTTGGGAACTTCGGCAAAAACCGAAATGGAAAAGCCGGCGGGAACGGTTATTTTGTCGAGGTGATATTTTTCAAATAGCTCTTTCGCCGTTGATGATTCATTGTCTAAGTTGGCCTTTTCGCTTTTTTTGCTTTTACAGGCGAAACAGCAAATTGTAAGGGCGAATATTAAAACCAGTTTCACAAGTGACGATTTCATAGAAGCAATTTTAAAAGTAAGATACAACTCTCCTTAAATTATTCTAATACAAAAATCAGCCCTTGATCAAGGGCTGAAAATTATGGTTGACTAAAAAAGGGAAATTATTTTTCTAAAGCTGATTGTCAGGCTTTATTTGGTGTATCCTGTTCGCTTTTGGCTATATATTGTTGCGATTGTTCAGTTTTTCTTGCTGCTTTATTACTAACATTGATGTCGCCATTCATAGTACGGGCGGTTATTTTGCACGAAACTGAAGTGTTTAATTGTGTATATGCCGCTCCAAAACGATTGGTGGTAACAATAGAAAGTAGGTTATTGTCTGCATCCAAAATCATTACCGGCGTATTTACTGGAAAATCGCTGATCCAGATGCTCGTATTTGATTGGTCCGCTGTAATAGCAACCCGGCTTATAGGATTTGCTGATTGCCCCTGCACCGAAGTGCTAAATATCCCCAGAAATAAAACGAAAAATATTATGGCTGCAAAAGAAGTAGATGTAAAAGTTTTAGTCATGAATTAGATATTAGTATTCAATATTAAACAAGCGGTATGCCAGATTAATTTTTATGAACAATGCACCGCTCTGCAATCCAGTTTTGATCATTTTTGGCCAGGGAGCGAAAAATGCTTTTTTGTTAAAAAGAAGATAGGATATCCGAAAAAATAATATGTAGGATGAACGCTCATTAGGTTCTAATTCAGCGATCATTAGTCGTGAACTTTTAAAAATTAAAATAGTTTGTAACTATTTGCTGTACAATGCTTTAATCTTTTATTTCCTGACAAATTTCTATTAAAACACCATTGGTTTCTTTGGGGTGAAGAAAGCAGATCAGCTTGTTGTCGGCGCCTTTTTTAGGGGTTTCATTTATAAAAATAAAGCCTTCTTTTTTTAATCTTTCTATTTCAAAATGTATGTTTTCGACCTCAAAAGCAAGGTGGTGAATGCCTTCACCTTTTTTTTCAATGAACCTAGAAATGACTCCTTTAATGTCCAGACTTTCCAATAATTCGACTTTTGTGTCCCGTTTTTGGAAGAAAGCAGTGCGCACTTGCTCGCTTTCAACAACTTCGGTTTTATAGCAGGCAGTATTTAGAAGCTTTTCAAAAAGCGGAATAGAATCATCGAGGTTACTAACGGCTATGCCTATATGTTCAAGTTTTGTCATTAGTAATTTTTTGAAAACGGCCTATAAAACTTTTTTTGTGTTGCGGTAATTTAACTGGCCGTTACTTAGGTGCACAATTTAGTAAAACTGTTTGTGTTACCTTTGCGTTATTGCTTTTTAAGCGATAAAGGCTTTACAGAATATGCTGGATTTACCCATTTATCTTGATAATAATGCAACCACAGCTTGCGATCCGCGGGTGGTGAATGTGATGTTGGCTTATTTTACACAACATTATGGCAATGCTGCAAGCCGAAACCATGCATTTGGATGGGCGGCGGAAGAAGCGGTAAATTTTGCCAGGGAACAAATTGCCAAGTTGATTGGAGCTGACCCCAAAGAAATTGTTTTTACCAGCGGGGCTACGGAAGCCGACAACCTCGCGTTAAAAGGAGTGTTTGAAATGTATGCCGCCAAGGGCAATCACATTATTACCGTAAAGACCGAGCACAAGGCAGTGTTGGATTCGTGCAAACATTTGGAGAAATTGGGAGCAGAAGTAACCTATCTGCCGGTTAATCACGACGGTCTGATTGACCTGGACCAGTTACAAGCCGCCATCAAAGATTCCACTATCTTAATTGCCATCATGTACGCCAATAACGAAATTGGCGTTATTCAGCCGGTTAAGGAGATCAGCGCTATTGCACGCAAACACGGTGTATTATTTTTTACAGATGCGGTGCAGGCAGTGGGCAAAATACCTGTGGATGTAAATAATGATGGTATCGATTTAATGGCCCTGACCGCTCATAAATTGTTTGGTCCAAAAGGCATAGGTGCCTTATATGTCCGGCGAAAAAATCCCCGGGTTAAGATAATCGCTCAAATGGATGGCGGCGGACATGAGCGAAATATGCGGAGCGGTACTTTGAATGTACCGGCCATTGCGGGGTTTGGAGAAGCCGCCGAACTTGTAAGGCTCGAAATGGAATCTGATGCAAAACGCTTATCCGAATTACGCGATAAACTGGAAAGTGCGCTCTTAAATATAGAGGGATCCAATATTAATGGAAATCGAAAAGAGCGATTGCCCCATGTAACCAATATTTCGTTTAAAGATGTTGAAGGGGATGGATTGCTAATGGGAATTAATAAAAATATTGCGGTAAGTTCTGGTTCTGCATGCACTTCGGCTTCGTTGGAGCCTTCGTATGTTTTAAAAGCGCTTGGATTAGAAGACGAGCTGGCACACAGTTCGCTTCGTTTTAGCCTGGGACGTTTTACAAACGAAGAAGAAATAGATTTTACTATTGAGCAAGTGACGAATACAGTGATTAGACTAAGGAAACAAATTCCATCGGGAATTGGTGCAGTTGAAGCGGCAGGAATTCAGCAATCCTGATCTTTCTATGCGGCACATTACGGGGGCCAAAATGGCGTATTTGTAATGGCATTTGTTTTCGGGAAACGCCCGCTTGTCAGCAGGTTTTATACAATCGGGATATTTTAAAGGTGTAGCAGGATTTTTGTTACAGTTAAAATAAGATTTGAAAAGTTGCAAGTGATATTAAAAATGACCTGGCAATTTAAATTTAATATTAAAAAAATTAAATATGATTTTCGTTAGTGATAAGGCCAAAGAAAGGGTGGGCACCCTTTTAAAAGAGGCCAATTTAGCCGGGGGGGATGAATATTTTTTGAGGGTTTCGGTGGTGGGTGGCGGATGTTCGGGCCTGAGTTATAAGTTAGACTTTGATAATATAAGAAAACCCGCCGACCAGGAATTTGAACATAATGGTGTGAAGGTTGTAACCGACCTTAAATCATTTTTGTACCTGGTTAATACAACCCTTGAATTTTCGGAAGGATTAAACGGCAAAGGATTTTATTTTAATAATCCGAATGCCAGCCGGAGCTGCGGTTGCGGTGAGAGTTTCGCGGTATAATAATTTCTTAAGATATAAATATAGAGCTCCTTTGAATGGGGCTCTTTTGATTCTTATTGTGACGGGCAAAAAAAATGGCTGCCTTGTAAGACAGCCATTCTCCATTGTGTTTTGTTGTTTTTACAATTTAATACCTAAAGAAATATTCAATACGCGGTTTTTATTTTTGTCATCTGCGCTATTTGAAGTTCCGGAATTGAGTTTAGCCAAACCGTATCCATAATTGGCACCAACTGTATAATTACCCAAATCAACACCGGCCAAAACATTAAAACCGTAATCAAATTTTTTCAGTTTGCCATAACCCGCATTTTCTTCCTGAGAGGTGGTTGGGTTGTCGTTACTAAATACAATATCTTTTTCAGATTTAAAGCCTATACCAAAAATCTTACCCTCCGCTTTGTTTTTACCCGAAACACCCATTGCGGCATAAGGCCCGGCGCCAAAGTAGAAATTACTTTCACCGGTTAAAGGTATTTTGCCTACCAGGTTTATGGGAAGTTCTACATACATTGGATTAGACGTGGCTTTGTAATAGTTAGCATCGCTTTCTTTTCCGCTTTGTGTCTTGGATCCTTTTCCGGTATATAACAAACCGGGTTGTAAAGAGAGATAGTTATTAAGTGGCAAGTCAACCACGGCGCCTACCTGGTAACTGGTAAGCATTTTGGCCTCATCAACGGAACCACTTTTGTCAATGGTAATGTTTGCCAGGTTTACACCGCCCTTAATAATTAGGCCGCCTTTGTTGGTTGCGGGTACTACCTGTGCTATTGATGTTAATCCTGCAATTGCTGCTACTGTTACTGATAAAATGTACTTCTTCATATTCTTTGTTTTCTGCACTTTAACCAATACTGTGCCAACTACCATACTAATCGCTGGTTCAATGAGTTAGATTTTGTCAACCTTACATGTGATTGCGTTTTTTATTTTTAATAACAGCTGTGTTGTCCATTAATTTCCTCACACAATTTTCAATTTCGGCGTTTTGAATTATCTTAATGTTCTAAATAATTTTTATGCAATTCGGAAACGCCTTAAACTGGTTCGAGATCCCCGTATCGAATTTTAGCCGCGCAAAAACATTCTATGAGGCAATCTTTAGCTATCAAATGCCCGAAAATAAAATGGGAGATGCCACCATGGGATTTTTCTTATACGATTTTAAGGAAGGAAAAGTGGGGGGTGCGATTGTTCATAATCCTGCATTATTGACGCCATCGGAAAAGGGATCCCTCGTTTATCTAAACTGTCAGCCCGATCTGGCTTGATAGGGTGGAAGCAGCGGGAGGAAAAATAATAAAAAAGAAAACACTCATTTCTGCTGACCAGCAACTTGGCTACTGGGCATTGATAAGCGACAGCGAAGGAAACAATGTTGCGCTGCATTCAATGGAATAAAGATCGTTTTGGATTTATTATCGGTTCAAACCCAGCCTGGGCGCCTGCCGTCCAAAACGGGCGAAATGTATATTATCAGGCCATACAAAAAATAAGTTTCCAATAATATTTAAATAAATTTTCAGTAAATATTGAAAGTTTAGAAAATTGTCTTTATTTTTGATCTATGAAGCTGGAAGAAGCGAAAGCGGAATTTGTACAAAGCTGGGGTGTTTTGGGAAGTCAGTGGGGCATCAATAGAACTATGGCCCAAATTCATGCCCTTTTGCTGGTTGCAGCCCTGCCTTTAACTACAGAAGATATTATGGGGCAATTGAGTATCAGCAGGGGCAATACCAATATGAACGTGCGGGATTTAATTGATTGGAACCTTGTGCAAAAAGTGATCATTCCCGGCGAACGAAAAGAGTATTTTAAGGCCGAGAAAGATATCTGGAAGGTGGCCACCTTAATTATGTATCAGCGCAAGAAAAGAGAGCTGGATCCAATGATCAAAGTTTTAGGTCAGCTAAGCGAAGTGGATGGTGACCCGAATGACAAGGACATAAAAGCGTTTACCGAATCTGTAAAAAACATCAACAAATTTGCCGGCCAGGCCGAACGAACCCTTGATACCATAATAAAGGCAGAAGAGAATTGGTTCTGGGGAAGTTTTATTAAGCTCTTTAAGTAAACACACAAGAACATAGCTGCATATTTTGCGGCTTTTATTAAGCATAATAGTTTCAATATTTATTGAAAATTCAGAAATTAAAATCTTTAATTTTAAAAAGACAGCTAATGAAAAAGTTTAAGATCATAGATATTCTGGTGCAGGGTTTATTAGTGATATTGTTTACTATAGCTGCTTTAATAAAACAAGACAGTACGTTTATCTGGGGTTATTTTTTTATGGGCGGATGGCAAGCCATCAGTATGCTTTTTCACTATTTAAATAAATGGAATCACGGTAAAGGAAACCGCCGGTATTATTATACCAGGGTATCGTTGATTTGTTTGCTGATGATGGGTATGTCTTTCTTATTACCGCCACTTTTTGTTTTTTGGTATCTCATGCTTTTCGCATCACCATTTATGGCGCTTTATTATTTAGCTATTTGTTACCACGAAGTCTTTTATCCGGCAAAGCGGCCGCTTGAACTTATTTAAATTAACAAACAATGAATAATTTAAAAATTGTGATCGCCGGTGGCACCGGGTTTATCGGGCAAAGCCTTTGCCGTTACCTTGCCCTCAATAACAAGGTGGTCGTGCTAAGCCGGTCGCTAAAATCGCCAGCCAACAACACTTATGGCAAGTTTGATAGTGTGATGAAAGATTTTGAAAATGTGAGAACTGTACAGTGGAATGGGAAGGATTTAGGAGAGTGGCAAAAGGAAATAGACGGTGCAGACGTGGTAATTAATCTGGCCGGAAAATCTGTTAATTGCCGGTATAATAAAAAGAATAGAAAGGAGATTTTTAAGAGCCGGGTATTTTCTGCAAAGGCATAGGAGAGGCAATCAATAAAGCGACGGTTCCTCCCAAGCTCTGGATCAATGCCGCGTCTGCTACCATCTATCGCCATGCCATCGATAGGCCGCAGGATGAATATACCGGCGAAACGCATGACGACTTTAGTGTGCAAGTGTGTAAATTATGGGAGAAAACATTCTTTGACATAAGTACACCATTTACGAGGAAAATTGCATTTAGAACGGCGATTACGCTGGGTAATGGCGGCGTTATGGTACCTTATTTCAACCTGTTAAAGTTTGGTTTGGGCGGAAGGCAAGGTAGTGGAAAACAGATGTATAGCTGGATACATATTACCGATGTTTGCCGTGCCATAGAGTTTGTTTATGAACATAAGGAGATGGAGGGAGTATATAACCTGTCAGCGCCAAATCCGGTTACAAACAGTCAATTCATGCAAACGCTTCGCATGGCAACAGGGCGGCTTTTTGGATTACCAGCCTTTAAGTGGATGCTAATGATAGGTGCGGCAATTATAGGAACGGAAACCGAATTGATATTAAAGAGCAGATGGGTGCTCCCGGCAAAATTACTAGAAGAAGGATTTGAATTTAGATACCCTAGGTTAGATGACGCTATGAAAAATATTATCCAAAATACTCCACGAAAAAAATACCATCTGTTTTAAGGCTTCTCAAAACCCTGATGATTAGCTGTTGCACTGGCAGGTATCAGGTACATGGTTCAATTCTTGTAGCTTTAGCGACAGTAAAAATGCATATTATGCCAGGAAAAAAAACATTGGTGCTGGGGGCTTCCGCTAATCCATCGCGTTACAGTTATTTGGCTATAGACCGGTTGGCAGCAGGCAATCATCCGATAATTGCTATTGGAAAAAGAGAAGGCCGGGCAGGCAGCCAGCAAATCATAGCCGAACATCCTCCAATACAGGATCTTGATACAATTACACTTTATCTAAATCACGTTAATCAAAGGCCATACTACGACTATATCTTGTCGCTAAATCCCAAACGTATCATATTTAATCCCGGAGCCGAAAATGATGAATTGGCAGAAATGGCCAATAAAAAAGGAATTGAAACATTAGAGGCCTGTACATTAGTAATGCTAAGTACCGGGCAGTATTGAAAAGGCAGGAGGCAGAAGGCAGAAGGCAGAAGGAGGAAGGCAATTGGCAATTGGCAATGGGCAATGGGCAATGGGCAATGGGCAATAGGCAATAGGCAGAAGGTAGAAGGAAGAAGTCGGAAGGAGAAGACAGAAGGCAAAAAGGGCCACCAGGCTCTTCATAGTCTGCGACTATGGAGGAAAATAAAAAGCCAGACTGTATCTGGAGTTAGCAGATTATAATATCGGCTTGAAGAGACTTCGGCCTGGTCCATTTGGCAGCCCCCGATATTAATACGAGGGGTATAAATTTGCGGGAATTGTATCAAAAACTGAAAATGTTTAAAACAAAGAACCGCCGAAGGAAGTACCACAGAAAATAAAGGAGTATCTTATTTTTGTTTGTCAGAAAAGCTCCGCATCCCCTGCATTTTATCAGATATTCTCCAGGTTTTCTTCATCCATTACGATTAACATGATGAGGAAAGCCTTCACTCAATGCCCCGGCCTTTTACATCTCATTTTACCAGTTATTCACTTTTGTTTACAAATAATTAATTTTTAATTCTGGCAGCATTCAGAAATATAGGTAAATTACACAAACCCATTTATTTATGCTCTGGAGAAAATTTAGCGGGGAGTCCATAGATCTTCCCATCAAAGGCGCTGTGGAAACTGCCATAAGAAAAGAAGTTGGCTTAGGTTTTAAATTAAAAGTCTGCATAGGCACCGATAGCCAGGTAAAAGGCTCGGAAACTGAATTTGCCACTGTTATCGTTTTTCTTCGCCTGGGCCACGGCGGATTTATGTACATCCACAACGAAAAGACCCGCCAGAAGTACAGTATCAAAGAACGTATGTTGGTTGAAGTCGCCAAAAGTATAGAGATTGCATACGAGTTGTGCGATCTTTTTACACGCTACGATATTGACATGGAAGTACACGCCGACATAAATACCAATCCTCAATTTAAAAGCAACGATGCCTTACGCGAGGCCATGGGTTATATTCTGGGAATGGGTTTTGCCTTTAAAGCCAAACCAGAAGCCTTTGCCAGCAGCAGTTGCGCCAATAAGGTAGTTAATTAAGGTTAGTTAAGGGTCATTAGTTATTTAATGATGTTTACCAGGGCATCATACCAACTTGTTTCAGTTTGACGTCTCTGGTTGCTCTGTCATCCCGATCCCGATTTTGAAAGGGAAGGGATCCTTATTCGGGTTTGTTGCTCCATTGCAACGCTTCTAATCTGTCCCGAGGCACGTGGGATCCTTTGTTGTTCTGCGAGGGATTCCTTCCCGATCAAAATCGGGATCGGAATGACATGAGAAGTTGGAATGACAAACCCTACTGTCATCCCGAGGCACGATTGTTCCATTGTTGTTTGGGAGGGATTATTCCTACATAGGACAATCCATATGTCCCGATCCCGATTTTGAACGGGAAGGGATATTTATTCGGGTTTGTTGCTCCATTGCAAAGCGTCTAATCTGTCCCGAGGCTCTAGTGATCCTTTGTTCTTCTGTGAGGGATTCCTTCCCGATCAAAATCGGGATCGGAATGACATGAGAAGTTGGAATGATAAACTCTACTGTCATCCCGAGAAACGAGGGATCCATTGTTGTTTGGGAGGGATTCCTCCTACATAGGACAATCCATATGTCCCGATCCCGATTTTGAATGGAAAGGGATACTTATCCCTCTGGATTTTTAATTAAGATATCAAAAAGTTGCAAAAATAAATTTACAATGAATGCCCACTAATATATCAGAAAAAGAGCCGCTGATTTTTTTCAATGCGCTCCGTCACAATACCTGACTTCTTATTAAAATTAAAAGGCCAAATACCCCGGGGCTATTGTTCTTTCCACTCATTGTTGCAGGTTTCTATAAATCCTAAGATCTTATCTCTCCCTTGTCCTTTTTCGGCGCTGGTTAAAAAATGCTGTGGCAAAAATTGCCAGGTTTTACGCATATTCTCAAAAAACGATTTTACGTTAGCCGAAACCGTGCGTTGGTTTTCTTTATCGGTTTTGGTAAATGCCAGCGTAAAAGGAACGCCCCATGCACCCAGCTGATCAACAAATTCAAGGTCTATTTTCTGGGGCGTATGCCGGCTATCGATCAATAAAAAGACGTTCACCAGATTGGTGCGTTTACGTAAATAATTTTCAATCATCTGTTCCCACTTTCGCCGACTCGATATAGAGACCTTCGCAAATCCAAAACCCGGCAGGTCCACCACATACCATTCATCCGGTTTTTGATGCGGCTTATGATTATCGGGCAAACTCTTAATTTCAAAATGATTGATCATTTGCGTTTTACCCGGTGACCCCGATGTTTTAGCCAGCTTTTGTTTACTGGTCAGCATATTTATGAGCGAAGACTTCCCCACGTTGCTGCGCCCAATAAAAGCATATTCCGGCCTGTCCCCCGCCGGGCATTTTTCAAAATCGGGGCTCGAAATAAGGTATTCTGCAGAGGAGATGATCATGGGCGCAAGGTAAGCAGATGAAATGCTCATAAAATATTTTCCATCATTCACCTGCAAAAAATGTGAAAAACATATTGGCAACCTGCACGCATCTCAATATATCAATTGATATTTTTGCGGCAAAAGTGATATATGAACACAGTTGAAAAATCAAACTATACAATAACCCACCGCTCAGATATTTTGGATGAGACTTTTGGCATAACACCTGACATTGCAAATAAAATAGGTGAAATGGCTGGTAAAGTGCATAAAAAGAAAAACAGCGCTGTAAAAGAATTACAGGGCCTGATTAAGCAATATCCGCATATTCCTCATTTTAAAAATCATTTATCGGTGTTGTTCAATCAGCAGGGAAATCTGAAAAAAGCAAATGAGCTACACCTGTTGACGTCCCAAGAACATCCGGATTATTTATACGGCAAATTAAATGTGGCTTTTAGACACATGTTCGATAAGGAATATGATAAGGTACCCGAAGTATTAGGTGAAGACCTGGAAATAGGCAGTCTGTATCCAGACAGAAATGAGTTTAATTATGATGAAGTGTTATGTTTCGATAAGGCGGCATTATTGTATTTTATTGAGACAGATAAATATACACAGGCTGAGGAGCGTTTAAAGAGAATGCTTGATCTTGACGAAGATAGCCAACATTCAATATGGGCTGAAGACAAAATGATGGCTTACAGATGGGAGCGGAGGGTAAAACGAGCGAAAAAAGCAAAAGAGATGGAGCGAAGCGTGACGGTTGTAGCTGCCAAAGTGGTAGAGGAAACGGACGAAAAGCCCAGGTTTAATCACAACATAGTTGAACAGCTCTATTGTAATAGTTTGAGAATGCCTCACACTATCATAACTGAAATACTCAGCCTGCCAAAAGAAACACTTTTGCAGGATTTGCATGCTGTAGTTTATGACAGCATAGCACGTTTCAAACATTTTAACGATATGCCTTTCGACATTACAACGCATGAAATTATAAAGCATGCTCTTTTTCTGATAGGCGAATTGCAATCTCCGGAAAGTTTACCGGTAGTGTTAGACATGTTGCGGCAGGATGAGAAATACCTGGAATTTTGGTTATATGATTCGCTTTCTGAAATTGTAGAAGAATGTATTTTCTCCATAGGGCTGTATCAGACTGAAGAATTGCTTGCATTTTTAAAAGAGCCCGACAGGTATGTTGATGCAAGAAGTTGTGTTGCAGAGGCAATGGCACAAATAGCCTTGCACTATCCTGAAAGACGGCCAGAAGTAATACAATGGTTTAATAATATTTTCGGGTTTTATATTTCGCAAAAAAATGACGATCGTATTATAGACACAGAACTTATAGGTATAATGGTTTGGGAATGTCTTGATATTAATGCAACAGAATTAATACCTATAATTGGAAAATTGTATTCTGAATCACTGGCAGACATAGAAATGTGCGGAGACTGGAATGACGTTAAAAAAAGTTTTGAAGAGTCGCCATCCGATAAAATAAAACTTAGAAAAAACGTTTATGAAAAATATAACGATTTCCTTGATGGCTGGGATTATGAGTCAGACTCGGACCTTGAAGATGACGGTGATTTTTTTGGTGAATTAGAAGAAGAAGAAGTAGAAGTAGAAGTAGGAGAAGAAGAAGAAGATGATGATGATGACGACAACAATCATTTTAATACTTACGAAGAGGCCGTGGCAGCGATGCCAGCCATTTTTCCTAAACCAAAAGTTGGCAGAAATGCTCCGTGTCCCTGCGGCAGTGGCAAAAAATTTAAAAGGTGCTGCGGAAAAGATTGATAGAAGACGGGGGCAAAACTTTGAATGAATTGGGGTTTTATAAGAAGGGATATAAATAATAGCATTATCATTACCATTATAATCAAAAGACTAAACACCTGTTTTGCTCCTTTTCTTATTTATAAGGAAGTGTTGATGCCGGACATTTTTAAAAATCGGGGCATGAAATAAGGTATTCTGCTGAGGAAAAAAATTACTGATGCGAGGAAACGAATGGAGTTATCCGATTTAAATCTTTTGCAGATATATAGCCCTTTATGATTTTAAAAACCAGTTAGCAAGCATCAGCAATACGAGCGTTAGCCAAAAGCCGAACATCCATTTTATAAGGTCGAGCTTGACGGTATGTAAATCTTCTTTTGTGGCGGAGAATCTGGCTTCTTCTTTTGTCCTTGCAGAAACTAATTTATCAATCTCAGAAACAAATGCTTTAGAGTCCTCATCGTTTTTGAAGTGACGGTTTACCATTTCATAAAGTTTAAGACTTTGATCGGCGGTCATGAAATCAATCTAATCAAAAATACGCAAAAGCAGTAAAGCTATTTTTGCCAATTAGGCGAACTTTAATAAAAGTATGTAAGATTTTTATCGTTAATTAGTTTAAAGGGCGACATGATATGAACTTTTAGCATCTTCAAATTTCTATTTTTCCCTCATTTTTTGAAACCTTGTTTCCCTTACCTTTGCGCCAAAATTTGTAACAGCTAATAAATAAATTACTGTATGGCCAATGTTGGTAAGGTTAAACAGGTTATTGGAGCCGTAGTAGACGTTCAGTTTTACGGCAAACTGCCTGAAATTTATAACGCTTTGGAAATGAAGCGTGAAAATGGTGATATTTTGGTAATGGAGGTTCAGCAGCACCTGGGAGAAGACAGTGTTCGCTGTATTGCCATGGACGGTACTGAAGGCCTTGTAAGGGGTACAGATGTAGTGGATACCGGAATTCCGATTGCCATGCCTATTGGCGAAGGCATTAACGGACGCCTGTTTAATGTAACCGGCGACCCTATCGATGGATTGCCTGCAGTTAGCAAAGTAAATGGCCGTCCTATTCATAACAAACCGCCATTATTCGAAAACCTGAGCACAGCATCTGAAATTTTGTACACAGGCATCAAGGTTATTGATCTGATTGAACCCTATGCAAAAGGGGGCAAGATTGGTTTGTTTGGTGGTGCCGGCGTAGGTAAGACCGTATTGATCCAGGAACTTATCAACAACATTGCGAAAGGTTATGGCGGTATGTCGGTTTTTGCCGGCGTGGGCGAAAGAACCCGTGAAGGAAATGACCTGATGAGAGAGATGATCGAAGCAGGCATTATGAAATATGGTGATGCCTTTAAGCACAGCATGGAAGAGGGAGGATGGGATTTAGAGAAAGTGAACATGGAAGACCTGAAAGACTCTAAAGCAACATTCGTGTTCGGCCAGATGAATGAACCTCCCGGAGCCCGTGCCCGTGTGGCATTAAGCGGACTAACCATAGCCGAGTACTTTCGCGATGGTGACGGTACGGGAAAAGGAAAAGACATTTTGTTTTTCGTAGATAATATCTTCCGTTTTACACAGGCGGGTTCTGAGGTATCGGCGCTTTTGGGCCGTATGCCATCTGCGGTGGGTTACCAGCCAACACTGGCTAGCGAAATGGGATTGATGCAGGAGCGGATCACGTCAACCAAAAATGGTTCTATTACTTCGGTTCAGGCGGTATATGTACCTGCGGATGACCTTACCGATCCGGCCCCGGCAACAACCTTTGCGCACCTGGATGCAACTACTGTACTAAGCCGTAAGATCGCTGATTTGGGTATTTATCCGGCGGTGGATCCATTGGATAGTACTTCAAGAATTCTTACCCCATTGATCGTGGGCGATGAGCATTACGATTGCGCAAACAGGGTGAAACTAATTCTGCAGCGTTACAAGGAATTGCAGGATATTATCGCGATACTTGGTTTGGACGAATTAAGCGAAGAAGATAAACTGATAGTTGCCCGTGCACGTAAAGTACAGCGTTTTCTTAGCCAGCCCTTCCATGTGGCAGAGCAGTTTACCGGTTTAAAAGGAGTATTTGTTAACATTGAAGATACTATTCGTGCTTTCAACTCTATTATGGATGGTGAGGTTGATGACTATCCTGAGGCTGCCTTTAACCTTGTTGGCACTTTGGAAGAGGCCATGGAGAAGGGTAAGAAAATGATAGCAGCGGCCAAGTAATTTGAGGAACAGTTTGATATATTAGAAGTCTGCTGTAATAATAATTAGATTAATTAAAAAAATGACACTCGAAATATTAACTCCTGAAAAAAAAATATATAGTGGCGATGTTTATGGCGTTCAGTTGCCGGGCATTGATGGCTCGCTGGAGATTTTAGACAGGCATGCTCCAATAGTGAG
>JBBRCW010000087.1:0-20200 GCA_038204535.1 Chitinophagales bacterium
CTGAAACTGCACATCTCACCAGTTATGCGAGTAGCAGCAACCCAGGCATTCGATAAGGCCAAGTATATGTGCCTGGTCGCGTATGGCCTGAAAGTTTACCAGCACACCATCTTTTATAATTTCCCACTCTTTGGTTTGTACGCCTTCATCGTCGTAGCCTACATGCCCCAGCGATCCGGGTTGCAATTTATCGGCATGAATGTTTACGAGGTCGCTGCCAAACTTGAAGTTGCCCGATTTCAGTTTATCCATCGATAAGAAACTGGTACCGGCATAATTGGCTTCGTAGCCCAATACACGGTCAAGCTCGGTTGGGTGCGCTACTGACTCATGTATGGTAAGCCAAAGGTGGCTTGGGTCCAACACAAGATCGTACTTGCCTGGCTCAACTGATTTTGCCTTTATTTTTTCACCCACATCGGCCGCGGCATTCTTTACATCCTCCATCATATCGTAGCGGTCTTTGTAACGGGTAACTATGCCCGAAACTTTGCTACCGGCAGTGGGCTGCAGGTATTCATACCCCATACCTACGGGACTACTTAACGACCGGCGTGTATCGAACTTTCCCGAAGCCTTATCTATTTTTGTCACATTAAAATTGGGATACAGCCGATGTACATCCTGGTCGATGTACGAGCCATCGGTGCTGGCAAAATACTTTTGCTCGTTTACGGCAAGTATGGCCGAGTTTACAAAGTTGGCACCCCCTTGTAATGCCAGGGCATTAACCCCCAGCAGCAAATCAACTTTATCTTTGACGGGTACAGCAAATGCGTTGGTAACAATGGGCGTTTTCCAGCTTACTTCGCCGTAGCCTTTTTGAGGGGCCAGTTGCACGGTATTGGCCTGAATTTTTGCATTGGCTTTGGCCACTGCTACGGCACGTTCGGCGGTTTTGGCAACATCTTCTTTTGTTACATTATTGCTGGCCGCAAAACCCCAGCAGCCATTGGCAATTACGCGGATGCCGACCCCAAAATTTTCGGTATTGGCAATATTCTGCACTCGTTTTTCGCGGGTAATTACATACTGGTTCAGGTAACGTCCAATGCGCACATCGGCATAGGTGGCGCCTTTACTTTTGGCGGCATTCATGGCCACATCGGCCAGTTGTTTTTTCAAACCTGCATCCATGCCTTCGTTTAATGCCTGCAGCGGATCTATCTCTTTAGCATATAAGCCAAAATTGGGTAAAACAAAGGCGCCTACGCCTATTGCAGATAGTTGTAAAAAGTCTTTTCTTTTCAAAGTGTTGCCCTGCCGGGTGGTTAGTTTGAATGGGCAATCTATTTAATTTTTTTTATGAATTTACCCGGTGTTTAATTTTTTAAGATAAAATGAAGCAAATAAACGAAGAATGATAAAGCATTGGAATATCTGCCAGACAATTGAACTATGGCTGCCCGCCCCGTTATCCTCACAAGTTACTCCCCAGGATAAACAACGCCAACCTGCCGCCTTACTTCAGTCATAATTTGCTGTACCATTAAACTTTTTTCGTGTGTAACTACATCGCTTTCAAGATTACCCCCGGCAATACAATTGGTGGCATGTTGTATTTCGAAATTAAAGCCCTTGGTGGTTCGGTCGTCGTTAAATTGTTCTAATAATTTATGATGACTATCATACAAAAAGGCAGAAGTGGCTTTATAAAAATCTGGTATTACGATATACCCAAGGTCGCCACATAAAACGGCCTGGTTGGGCATAATATTCACCATTGAAGTATAAATAGAGGCAGTAAGGTCATTGTATTGCAAAATCATCCCTATGCTTTCATCCACCCCGGTTTCGGCAAGCCTGCCGGAGGCGGTAATCTTTTCAGGCATCCTGCCCGAAAAAAAAGTGGAAATGGCTACAGGGTACACACCCAGGTCTAACAAGGCCCCGCCTGCAAGGTTTCGATTGTACAATCTTCCTTCCAGCTTTTTTTCCATTGGCACGCCAAAACCCGCATCAATAAATTTAAGCGTACCAATCCTGCCTTCTGTTAACCATTGTTTGGCAACTAACACCGGCGGCAAAAACCAGGTCCACATGGCCTCCATCAAAAAAACGCCCTGCTTGTTTGCAATTTCAACCAATTGCCTCAATTCCCTATCGTTTAAAGTAATGGGCTTTTCGCACAAAACGCTTTTGCCATGCAACAGGCACTGTTTGCATTGTTCAAAATGAAAGTTGTGGGTAGTGGCAATATAAACGGCATCCACCTCAGTACTGTTATATAATTCGTCGTAATTGTAATGGAAAGGCAACGAATAGGTGTCGGCAAAAATTTTTGCCCGGTTCTTTTCACCTGCGGCCACAGCAACCAGGCTTGCGTTGGTAATCACCTTAAAATCGCCCACAAACGAATGTGCAATGTGGCCTGCCCCTAAAATACCCCATCTTATTTTTTTCGACATTGTAATTATTTTAATTTATAACGAATAATACTGGAAATATAGAAAAGAAAACAACACCTTCGTTGTTCAAACATTGGCCCGGTTTTTTAGAAGCGCATAATGTGTAAAATACCGGCCTGGTTGCAAATTCCATCCAATTCTATGTATAGCCTTTCTAAACCTTTTTTAAATTATTCACCGAATTACACCCGGAACAGATAAAAAATGTCCCTTTCAATAATATGTCATTAGAGGAAATGGTTTCTTACTTAGGGGAAAGAAAATACCTATGAAATCTCCGGATTAAAATTTATTGTTTATTATTTGGGGTCGAAAATTGATGGCCCGGAGGATTTCTTCGGCGCTTTCCGTTACCAAAACAGAAAATCATCAGGCAACATTCTAAAATATTATCCTGGCTTTTAACGGGTATCGCATGCTTAACGGGGTCAATAACATTTGGTCAGAACAAAGCGGTGGTGGTACAGCTTAAATGGCTGCATCAATTTGAGTTTGCAGGCTATTATGCGGCCGATATACAAGGTTTTTATAAAAAACGCGGCATTAATGTAAAATTAAAACAGGGAGATAAAAATCATTCTCCCGCTACCGAAGTACTTCGGGGCAGGGCCACTTTCGGTATAACCGACTGCGACCTTCTTATCAATTTTATGAAAGGCGATCCCGTGGTGGCAATGGGTGTGCTTTTTCAGCATTCGCCCTATGTTATTTTGGCCACTCCCTACCAAAACATACATTCGCCATCGGACCTAATGGGCAAGAGCCTGATGACCGCCGATAACTATGGCCGTATTGAAATGGAAGCTATGCTGGTTAAAGAAGGCATCCCATTGGATTCTGTTTTTATATCGCCGACCACTTATAAGATCGCCGATATTATTAATGGCAAGGCCGATGCAATAACCGGAAATATTGCTGTGGAACCATTTGAGTTTCAGCAACTAAAAGTTGATTTTAACACAATATCGCCGGTTACTTACGGAATTGATTTTTATGCAGATATTTTCTTTACCAGGCAATCGGTGATAGACAACGATCCGGGGCTTGTAAAGGCATTTAAAGAAGCTACCATCGAAGGCTGGGAATATGCCATGGACAATCCCGAAGAATTAGCTGATTACATTTTGACCCTGCCGTTTGTGCAAAAGCGCGGAGTTACTAAAGAAGCTTTACTATACGAAGCCAAACAAATGCACCGGTTAATGATGCCCGAACTGGTAGAAATTGGGCATATGAATGAAGGAAGATGGCAGCACATTGCTGAGATCTACAAAAATCTTGACATTGTGACGCCAAAAGATAATTCGCTGGAAGCTTTTTTCTATAATCCTGAAAACACCAGGCTTCAAAACATTACACAAAAGATCATATATATCTCTATAGGTATTTTAGCGGTAATTGCCGCCATCATATTATACAGCCTGTCTTTAAAACGAGCCGTTACAAACAGAACCAGTTTACTGGCAAATGAAATAACAGAAGGCAATAAAATTCGCGAAAAACTGGTGATCAGCGAAGAACGCCTTGATCTGGCAACCGAAGCTGCCGGCATAGGAATTTGGGACTGGACCATGCGGGATAACACTCTTTATCTGAGTGATATATGCAAGACCATGCTGGGATATTCGCCAGATGAACTGCCCAGCAGCCAGGAGGTATTTTTTAGCCTGATACATGCCGA
The DNA here is from genome assembly GCA_038204535.1 of Chitinophagales bacterium. Lineage (GTDB taxonomy): Bacteria > Bacteroidota > Bacteroidia > Chitinophagales > Chitinophagaceae > Segetibacter. The sequence continues at coordinate 4,090 of JBBRCW010000087.1, forward strand.
AGACAAGGAGGAAGTTAGTATTAACCGCGCCAGGCAGGCAGAAGGTGTTCTTGAAAAATTGCAGATGATTTACCGGATGAGGACAAGAAGCGGAGGATATAAATGGATACTTGCCATTAGCCGGGCCAGCACCTTAGGCCCCAACGGCAAAGCCACCAGGATATCGGGAATACTATTGGATGTGGACGATATAAAGAAAAACGAGCTGGAGTTAAACCAGTTATCGCAGGAATTACTGGTGAGCAATAAAGAATTAAAACAATTCGCCTACATTACCTCGCATAACCTGCGGTCGCCTGTGGCAAATTTATTAATGCTGATGCAACTTTTTAGCAAGGATGAACTATCTGATAAAAACAAACAACTTTTTGTAAAGACTGAGTACAGCATTCAGCAATTAAACAATACGTTGAGCGATCTGAACGAAATATTATCGGCCAGATTTAATAAGTCGGAAAAAAAGGAGGAGGTCTATTTTGAGCTGGTTTTAAAAGAGGTGATGAATTCTATTTCGGAAGATATAGAGCAAACAGGTGCGGTTATAGAATATAGATTTGAAGATGCACCCATGCTGGTTTATTCAAAAAAAATACTGGAAAGCATACTGTTAAACTTGTTGACCAATGGAATTAAATATGCCAAACCATCCGAAAGGCCACACATCCTCCTTTCATCCAGCCAGAATAAAGACACCATAACACTGACGGTGCAAGATGAAGGTATCGGACTTGACCTGGAAAAACATGGAAAGAAATTATTTGGCCTGTACCAGCGATTTCATGAAGGGCCAGCCGGAAAAGGCCTTGGATTGTATATAGTAAAAAACCAGGTGGAAGCGCAAAATGGCGTCATAGAAGTAGAAAGCAAGGTGGGAGAAGGAACTACTTTTTTTATTAATTTTATAAAAACACACTTGGTTGATGAGGAACTATCCGATAAAAATATTGTTAGTGGACGATGATGAGATCACCAACTATTTGAGCAGCGAGATTTTACAACAGCAGTTTTCTAATGCTGAAATATCCATTGCAACCAATGGCGAGGAAGCGATGAAGTACTTATTTGGCAACCTGAAACATAAGCAACCTTTGCCCGATATTATGCTGGTGGATATAAATATGCCGCATATGGACGGATGGGAGTTTATTGAAATTTTAGACGCTCATAATGCCGAAGAATTTAGGGCTGTCAATATTTTTATGTACACCTCATCGGAATATTTCGAAGACATTAACAGGGGAAAAAGTCACCGGATGCTGAAAAATATTTTAACCAAACCCTTAACCGACAACGACATAAAAGAAATAGTTCATGCGACTGATTTGGCAAAAGGGGTGGCCATTAACAACGCCTAGGACTATAGCTTTTTTATTCTTACGTTCTTAAACCAAACATCCGCCCCGTTATCCTGCAAAGCTATTCTGCCTTTGGTAAAAGAACCAAATCCGGTTATCGTACTAAAGCTGCTAATTCCGATCAGCGATTTCCATTTATCATCCCACAAATAGACTGATAAAATGTGGTCATTGTTCAGGTAAAAATCCAATTTTCCTTTGTTGGCAATAATTTCTGCATAGTTCCAATCTCCTGCCGGATAAACCACCTGTTCTGCCTTCGACGAAATTAAATCGTACAAATCGCCGGTTTTGTGCTTTAATATTTTACCATTTTCGGTTGTAGCATTGTCGGTTATCTGCATTTCAAGGCCACTGTTTCCGGCAATTTTAAACTGCTGGGTATCTTCAGATACATAAAACAGGATGCCGCTGTTGCCGCCCTCCGATATTTTCCAATCCAGCTTAAGGTCAAAGTTTTCATATTCTTTTCTACTTACTATATCTCCTCCCCCGATAGTCTGCCCATTGTCCGTGACAGAAGCGTCGAGGTGCAATACGCTGTCTTCCATTTTCCAGGCTGCACCAACAGGTTTTCCACCGTATGTATGCCAATCTTCCACACCACCTTTTAACAGCCGCTCCCAGCCTTTCGCATTGTTTATTTTAGCGATACTGTCTTTCTTCCAGGTGGTATTTTCGCCGGTGTTACACGACAGAAAGAAGGTGAAGGCAGGCAGAATAAAAAAGTTGCGTATAGTTTTTATGGAATGAAAGATGTTATGCATGTCTCGAAAGTTAAAACTAAAATTCAATAAGAACGAGTCTATGGTGGATAATAACCGCCGTTTATAGATTTCCTTTTTTTAGCTGGGCCATAGCGTAATTTGCCGCTCTTATAGCGAGTAGTAAACCTTTTTATCTTCTATGTGCTTTACTATGATTACTATGTGCCTATGTGCCTGCCCCGCCGAAAGGCGTGGGGTGCAAAATCCAAATCCACATAGGTTTCACATAGACTTATTAAAATACCTTGTTGAAGAATACGGAAGCGCCATTGAAAAATAAGCAATACGGTATCGTGAGGAAATTGATGGTTGTTTGAAAATAAGGCTTAAACCAAATGTAAATCATGCTTTTCTAAATCCGTAAAATGTGAAAACTTGTTGACAGTTTTTTGAACCCTACCGCTTAAAGCCAAAAATGGGGACAGCGCAAATCAACCGCCCGGCTTATAGCACTAACTATAAATTGTTTAATTAACTTGTTACTTCAAACGAAGCAAAATCGAAATCATATGGAAAAAGTTAAAGTGGCCATTTTGGGCGCCGGTTTTATAAGTGATATTCATGTAGAAAGTTACCAGCGTTTTGTACCCGAAGCGGAGATTGTGGCCGTGTACACCCGCGACATTCAAAAAGCAAAAACATTTGCCGAAAAACACCACATTGCCCAATGGTACGATAGCATGGAAGGTATAATTAATAAGTCTGGTTGCCAGGTGGTGGATATTTGCATTCCGAATTTTTTACACCATGAAGCAACCCTTTTAGCGGCTGCAGCAGGCAAACACATAATAATAGAAAAACCATTGGCGGTAACCCTTGAAGAAGCGGATGAAATGATACTGGCTTGTAAGCATGCCGATGTAAAACTGATGTATGCCGAAGAGCTGTGCTTTGCGCCAAAATACGAAAGGGTAAGACAAATGGTTAAGCAGGGGGCAATAGGCGAAGTGTTTATGCTGAAACAAAGCGAAAAACATTCGGGGCCACATTCTGATTGGTTTTACGACGTTAACTTGTCTGGCGGCGGTGTGCTGATGGACATGGGATGCCATGCCATAGAATGGTTTAGGTGGATGACGGACAATAACCCCATTAAAAATGTGTATGCAACCATGAGCACCGTTTATCATAAAAACCGCACTAAGGGCGAAGACAACAGCGTTGTGATTGTAGAATTTGAAAACGGCGTAACGGCAGTAGCTGAAAACAGCTGGGCAAAACATGGCGGCATGGACGATAAGAGCGAGGTGTATGGGACCGGCGGCGTGGTCTATGCCGACTTGTTTATAGGCAATGCTGCCTTATCGTACAGTAAAAACGGCTACGACTATGCTATGGAAAAAGCCGATACCACCATTGGCTGGAGCTTTACCGTTTTTGAGGAAGTGTTTAACCAGGGATATCCCCACGAGCTAAAGCATTTTATAGAATGTGTGCAACACGACAAACAGCCGTTGGTAACCGGCGACGATGGCCGCGCTGTTTTAGAAGTAATTTATGCAGCCTATGCTTCGGCCGCCGAAGGCCGAAAAATAGAACTGCCCTTTGCTCCTAAAGTTACCAAACCCATCGATCTGTGGCTGGGTACCGGGGAAGGTTATTGATAGCTGGCTAAAACAACAAAGCGATGGTTTTGAATTTCGATTTGTCCGCCAGCAGGATAATAGATCGTGGAGAGAAAGCTTGTTGATTTAAACTTCACATAAAAACATACAAACCTAACACCATGAAAATAATAATCGGCGATACCTATGACGACATGTGCAGGTTAGCTGTCAATGACCTGCTTTCCTCTGTAGAAAATGTTTTGGATCCGCTTATATGCGCCACTTCGGGCGATAGCCCAAAAGGGGTATATAAAATGCTGGCAGAAAAAGTCAGCAGCGGCGGCCTTGATATCTCCCGCTGGAAGTTCATCAGCCTGGATGAATGGGCAGGCATGAACCGGCATGATGAGGGCAGTTGCGGCTGGCATTTGCACCAACAATTATTCTTACAGTTAACAATAGACGAAAGCCACCTGGCTATTTTTGATGGGAGGGCCAAAGACCTGGAGGCCGAATGCAACCGGATAGATAAATTCATTAATGAAAATGGCGGCATAAACATAGCCTTTGTTGGCCTTGGCTTAAACGGCCATGTGGGCATGAATGAACCCGGAACCCCGCCTTCGCTACTTTGTCATATCGCTGAAATAGACGCCTCAACCCAACTGACCGGTCAAAAATATTTCAGCAAACAAACAACGCTTACTCATGGAATAACATTGGGTTTAGCCAACCTGCTCGAATCTAAAAAAGTGATGATGCTGGTTAATGGCAGGCACAAAGCATCCATCGTTAAAAGCATCGTCGAATCGCCTGTTTCAGAAGACATTCCCGCTACCTTGCTGCGTGGTCATAAAGACTTAACCATATACTTAGACAAAGAAGCCGCTGCTTTGCTGCAAAACCAATGACCATGCAAAATCACCCAATTATCGGCATTGATCTTGGCGGCACGAATGTTCGGTGCGGGGTGGTATCGAATGGCCGGCTAATCAAAATTGTTTCAAAACGCATCCATTCAAATGGAACACTCAAAGAAGTGCTGCAGGAAGTTTTCGAACTGACCGATCAACTGTTTGATACTACTATTAAAGGAATTGGCATTGGTGTGCCGGGACTGATTGATGAAGAAAAACAATTGGTGTACGATGTGGTCAACATCCCTTCGTGGAAAGAAATACCCTTGCAAAAATTATTGGAAGACAGGTACAGGACGGGTGCGCGGGTTAACAACGATGCCAATTGCTTCGCATTAGGTGAGTATCACTTTGGCAAAGGAAAAGGGCACGATTCGATGATTGGTTTAACCATCGGCACCGGCCTGGGATCGGGCCTTATCATCCACCAAAAATTATACAATGGTGCAAATTTTGGCGCCGGGGAATTTGGCATGATAGATTACCTGGATCAATGCTATGAGTATTATGCCAGTGGAAGTTTTTTTCAAAACATCTACAAGGTCAATGGCGAAGCTATTTTTAAACTGGCGCACCAGGGCGACCCCGACTCTTTAAAAATGTACAGCGAAATGGGCCACCACCTGGGCAACGCAATTAAAATGATTTTATATGCCTTCGACCCCTCGCTGGTTGTTTTGGGCGGATCGGTCAGCAAAGCCTGGTCTTTTTTCAATAAAGCCATGTGGCAAAGTATTAAAACGTTCGCCTATAAGAAATCACTGGATCGTTTACGCATAGAAGTTTCAGAACTGGAAAACAGCGGCATATTGGGAGCGGCGGCATTGTGGTATGCGGAAGATTGAGCGGGATTGATACAAAATCCGACCTTTAATCTCAAACAGAATATCATAACCGGCTTGCAGGTTTTCCTCCTCTTATAATAATGGTTTGGTCTAATAAAAACGATCATCGGTGGCTAATTGCTTTTTTATTTTGTCTTTCGCTTGCATTTATAAAAAATATTCTCTTTTTTTAGCAAAACAACCCGCAACTCCTGTTTCAACTACATTCGGGCGGCGGAACATCCATCATTCAGGCATTAAAACCATTAACTGACCATGACTAAAAATTATCTAAAGAAGGGAAGATTTATTTTCCATTCGATCTTACTCAGCAACCTTTTATTATTTAGCAGCTGTTACAATTACCGGGTTGCTACCCAGGCACAGGCCGGCACAGAAGTAAACAAAGCCACTGCCCATGCGTTTTTTTGGGGGCTGGCACAAAAACCGCCTACCATTCAAACTCCCATATGCGATTCGCTTGAAGTAAACGGCATGTCGGAAGTGACCATGAAAAGCAATTTTGGTTATTCGCTGATTACAGTTGTAACCCTCGGCATTTGGAGCCCCATGAAAGTAGAATGGAAATGCAGCAAACCTTGTAAAAAAACCGACTCATTATAAACCCACAACTATGAAAATAATTAAAACAGGCAACAAAGAATGGGAAAACAGGCATGAAACGTTTGTTGAAAAAATAAAAGACATGTATGTTGTAGCCAACGAACCGGCTTTGAACGCCCTTGATTCTTATAATGATTGCACCAAAGGCTTTCAACAACTTATTAAAGAGGCCATAGATACCAATACACCATTGCGAAGCCTGGGCGCCGGCTGGTCGTGGACAAAAATAGCCACCGCCGAAAACGGGCTTATGATGGATACAAAGCAGCTCAATACCAGTTTAACCATTTCGGCCCAAAGCGTGTTGCCCGGCTATAAAGGCGAACCAAGAAAATTACTGTTTGCCCAATGCGGAAACGGCATATGGGAGATCAACAAGGAACTAAGGCCGCGAATGCTGACTTTAAAAACCACCGGGGCCAGTAACGGCCAAACCATTGCCGGCGCTATGGCCACAGGCGCTCATGGTTCGGCATTTGACGTAGGCGCCGTACAGGATTATGTTTTGGGTTTACACATTATTGTAAGCCCAACCAGGCATATTTACCTGGAAAGAAAATCGGCTCCGGTCGTCTCGCCATTCTTTATTCAAAAATTACAAACCGAACTGGTGCAAGACGACGACCTGTTTAATGCGGCCCTCGTAAGCATGGGTGCTTTCGGCATTATACATGGTGTTATGCTTGAGACGGATAACTTGTTTTTAATGGAATGTTACATGCGCAGAATGCCTTATGATGATGCATTGAAACGCCTGATGACCACGCTTGATTTTACCAATTCAAACCTTCCTTTTGGCAAAGAAAGGCCCTACCACTTCGCGGTCAGTCTGAACCCTTACGATATGAAGAATGGGGCATATGTTTATTCATTTTATAAAAGGCCATACCGCGACGATTACCCGAGACCGAAACCAAATGCACAGGGTCTGGGCCCCGGCGACGATGCGCCTACCTTTATTGGCAAACTTACACAGACAGTGCCAGCCCTTGTTCCAAAGCTGGTAACTGCCTTATTGGGCGGTAACCTAAAGCCATACGAAAAGGTGATGGGCACCGTAGGCGAAATTTTTAATAATACAACACTGCGTGGAAAATTATTGAGCGCCGCCATCGGAATATCAATAAAAGATGTTACCAGGGTGATAGACCTGTTGTTTGAAGTGAATAAAGACAAAGGGCCCTTTACCGGCTTGTTCGCTTTTAGGTTTGTAAAAAAAACACAGGCCACTTTAGGCTTTACACGTTTCGATCCTACCTGTGTATTTGAGCTTGATGGTGCATTATCAAACGAAACCTATAAATTTTTCCAGGCGGTTTGGAAAAAATTAGATGAAGAAAATATTGCCTACACCATGCATTGGGGCAAAGTAAATGAGCTGGATTTTAAAAGGCTTCAAAAGATGTATGGCGCCAACCTGGATAAGTGGTTAGCTGCCCGCAATAAACTTCTGGATGCCGACAGCAGGAAACTGTTTACAAACGCAATTATGAAACAATGGGGCATAGACAAAGAAGTTGTTTAAATTACATAACCAGTCATAAAATTTTCCTGGTTATAGTATGCTTCGTTTTCTATTGATTGTTGTTAACCTGATATCATTTTCAAAAGTCTATTGCCAGCCCGGCAACAGACTTATTGAGGACCTTAGAACAATAAATTCTGCAGTGGTTCATTCGCCTTGCCAGGGCAGCCAGACGATGACTATTTCTCATAGGGCGATGAATATTTTTTTAGCTGACAAAACAGCTTACCTGTCCGCCTTTGGAGACCTTTCATATTATACCAACTACGTAACACTCAGCTCATCTTCCGGCATGCTTACCCTCAATCACAATTTTCAAAAGGCCAGCGGAAAAGACGAACCGACCAGAGGGCTTTTTAGTTTGGGCGCCAAGGCCAAAATTGCCGACGGTTTCAATACCAGTTTAGTTGATAAGAAATTCAGGAAAAACGTTGGCATCACCTTAACCCAAGCCTGGCTTGGAAAGGTAAAGACCACGCTTTCGGGTTGCGGCGAACAAAATAAGCCTACTGATTTTCTTAATCAAAAACAAGCGATGGATGCTTTGCGTATGGGCATCGTTCACCAATTAGTAAACGATATTAATAAGAAAGTTACAGACTTTAATGATGCTATATCTGCCATTGACTCTGCACAGGAAATACCCGGCCAAAACATCCAGGCTGCCCGGGCATTGGTTCAGCACGATTTCTATGCCGAACTTGTAGACGAATACCAGCTACAATTTGCCCGAATGCAAGCCGAAGCGCTTACCAAAACCAATTACTTTAAAACCATTACCACGCATTGGACCAGCCTGATAGCTTATGTTCCGTTAGCCTTTCCAAAATTTAATATCGCGGCGTCATACACCAGCCCAATACAACAGGTTCACCCCTACCCTTTCGAAATATCTTTAAACCACACCCGCCTTTGGGAGAGCAGTAAAGCCGGAAGATTATTCATAACCCTATCCGCAAAATTGGCGGCTAATAATTCAGTAAACGCCTTCTTAACTAACACATCCACTTTTACCGAATATAAAAACCAGGGGGGAATTGATACGCTTTTATTGACCTTCTTAAAAAACGATGAGATCAACGTTGGTAGTTACCAGAACTTCATAACACCTTCTTTACATGCCAGGGTTGTCTATTTTTCACCAGGATCACATATCGGTGTCAGCTTTTTGTTAGAAAAGAATTTCGGAAATGACAACCTGCTGAATGGCCGTTTGGGCATACCGGTAATTTTGATCAACAGCAAAAAACTGCCAGCTATGAATGTGGAATTCCAGGTCAGCTTTTTCGATATAACCCACCAGTTAAGCGCTGATAAAAAACAGGGAAACAACACTTCAATTGGGGTAGGTATTGGTATTCCTTTTAGCAGGCTCATGTACTAGGCAAGCGGCATCACAATTCCTTTATCTTAATATTCTTCCATCTAACTTTTATCCCTCCCCCATCATGTATCTGCAGCGCGATAAAACCTTCACCTTTACCAATTTTCGCATCGTTTAAGGTCACCATCTGGTGGCCATTTAAATAAGAGGTCACCACATCGCCATTGGCAAATATTTTCATGGTGTTCCACTTTCCAACTTTCAGGTACTTTTCATCTTCGGGCTTTGGTTGAATAATCCATCCCCTACCGTACGATTCGTATATTCCACCGGTATGATTGTTCAGCGGCGCCACTTCCACCTGCCACCCACTAATCTTTACGCCATCAATACCGGAACGAATAAACACGCCGCTATTGCCATTGGATTCTTGCTTAAACTGTAGCGTAAGTACAAAATTCTTGTAATTTTTGTTGGTGGATAAATAACCGTATTGCTTATCCGGGCCGCTTTCGCATACCAGGTTGCCGTTATCAACATACCATTTTTCCGTTCCGTGAATGGTCCAGCCGGTCAGGTCTTTACCATTAAAAAGCGATGTAACAGGCTGTGCAAAAAGTACACCCATAAATAAACAGCCTGCAGCCAAAAGCAAAAATTTTTTCATATAGTTCGTTTTTGGGAAGATAATGCATTGCTCCTTATAGTTGATATTTACAGGTGATAACTTTAAACCATAGGTAAATACTGCAGCACTATTTACCTGTTCAGGTGTTCAGTTTAGTTAGGATTTATTTGAATGCCCTGTGTTTTTTGTTCACCCGGTCTTTATACTTCCCGCCGTTTGAAATCGTTTGGTAATTTTTTTTGGCCGGGGCTGAATTGCTACTATTTATCATCGTTGCGTCGCACTCGTGTACCCATTGTTCCATATTCAGCAATGCACAATTATATCAGTCGTGTAGTGTAGGTCCGTAATTAATAATGAACACACAATATTTGCTTTAGCCAAAACATCTATTGGGGCTAAAGCATTGGGGCAAATGAAATGCGCCTTAAAAACATCTCCCTTTCGCTTTAATCTTTTTTCAGCCTTAAAGAAAAATTAAAACTTTAAACAATCCTTATCTTTAAAAGGTTACCTGTGTATTGTTTAACCTTGCAAATTATTGGATTGATTATGAAGAAACACTTTACTGTAGCGTGCCTGATGTTGCTGGTTTATTTATTTCAAACAGCCTGTACCGTTAACAAATCAACCGCCCAGGTGGCACCAGCCGCCAAATCGGATGACACAACGAAAACAAAGGCTACCGCAAAAAAAAGCCCAAAGGGCTATAAAGACATTATCACTAAAGAAGCCATTACCGATAGCGGTGTCTTTACCATTCACAAAGTGGATGAAAAATATTATTTTGAAATACCAGACAGCTTGCTGCACCGCGACTTTTTATGGATCACGCGGTTTGCCAGCCTGCCTTTAGGTCTGGGTGGTGGATATGTAAATGCCGGATCCGAAGTAAATGATCAGTTGGTAGAATTTGAAAAATATGGCGATAAAATTCTTATCAAAAATAAATCGTACACCAACTTTGCGGCCGATAGCCTGCCTATAAATATATCGGTGCAGGCTAATAACTACCAGCCTACCATATTTGCTTTTGATATTGTTGCCCACACAAAAGATTCAACGGCGGTGTTGGTGGATGTGAGTAAATTTTTTCAAACCGATATAAAAGCCATCAGCGCTTTAAACGCCAATATGCGGCGCGACTATAAAGTGAGCAAATTGGATGAAAGCCGAAGCTTTATCAGCAGTTTGAAGAGTTTTCCATTAAACATTGAAGTAAGACAGGATTTTACCTACGATGCGGCCGAACCTCCCAGCAATGCCAGCACGGGCGCCATAAGTTTACAGGTAAATCAGTCAATTGTTTTGCTGCCTGTAAAACCGATGCAACCCCGGATTAACGATGATCGTATAGGCTATTTTACCGTTAAAAAAATAGACTACGGTTCAGAGGCATTAAAGGCAGACGAAATAGCGTATATACGTCGCTGGCGTCTTGAGCCAAAAGATGTGGAAGCATACAAGCGCGGCGAATTGACTGAGCCTGTAAAGCCGATCGTTTATTACCTGGACCCTGCCACGCCCAACAAACTAAGGCCATACATCAAAGAAGGTGTAGAAGCCTGGCAAAAGGTATTTGAGAAAGCTGGCTTTAAAAACGCCATACTTGCCAAAGACCCGCCTACAAAACAAGAAGACCCGGATTTTAATCCCGAAGATGTTAGATATTCAGTGATAAGGTATGTTGCCAGTACCACCCGAAATGCCGTGGGGCCCAGTGTGTCGGACCCCCGCAGCGGCGAGATTATTGAAAGCGATATTATCTGGTACCACAATCACCTGCGCAGTTATCGCAACCGCTATTTATTGGAAACAGGTGCTGCTAACCCTGCTGCCCGTACTTTGAATACTCCAATGGACGACCTGGGCGAAATGATGAAATATGTGATCACCCACGAGGTAGGCCATGCATTGGGATTGCCGCACAATATGAAGGCAAGTTCTGCCTACCCTACTGACTCTCTACGTTCAGGCACCTTTACACAGAAATATGGTATTGCCGCCACTATTATGGATTATGCCCGGTACAACTATGTAGCGCAGCCCGGCGATAAAAAGGTACGCTTTGTAAGGCAATTAGGCCCTTACGATGATTACGCTATTAATTGGGGCTACCGCTATCTGCCCCAAGCCATAAGTGCACAAGACGAGGTGCCCACCTTATCAAAATGGATCAATGATAAAACCGGCAACCCGATGTATATGTTTGGAAGCGGCAGTGGCGGCTACGACCCCGACAGCCAAACCGAAGGCATTGGAAACGATGTGGTAAAATCGAGCGAATACGGGCTACGAAATTTAAAAAAAGTGGTTCCGGAGTTGTTCAACTGGACGGCAAAACAAACCAACGATTATGATGATCTTTCTGAATTATACGACGAATTATTAAGCGTGTGGAGCCGCTATATTGGCCATGTGATAACCAACGTTGGAGGCGTTCGCCACGATTTATTGAGGCCAGAGCAAAAGGGATTCATATTCACTCCTGTTTCTGCCAAAGAGCAAAAAGCATCCATGAACTGGCTGCTTGAAAATGCATTTACTTCTCCCGCCTGGCTACACCAGGCCGGCATCAGCAGAAACATTGACCCGGCAGGGTATGTGGAAAGTATAAGACGCCTGCAGGAGCGCCATTTGAATAGACTGTTATCGCCCGATAAAATGGCAAGACTGATGGAAAACGTTGTTAGCAATGTAGACTACAATGCATTGGATATGGCAGACCAGCTTCAAAAAGGTATTTGGAGCGAAATTTATAAAGGAGGTAATATTGATATTTACCGCCGAAACCTGCAAAAAGCTTATTTGGAAAGAATGAATTACCTGTTGAATGAAGAACCCGTAAGAACGGGCCGTAGTGGCGGTCCGACCGTAGATATCAACCAGTCTGATATACGATCGATAGTGAGAGGCGAAATAGCGGAACTTCTGCAGCAACTAAAGAAAGCCAGTCTGGCAGGTGGCGACCAGTTGACAAAATTTCACATCAACGATTGCCTGGCACGTATAGACGACATGTTGACTGCCAAAAAGAAGTAAATTATGTGTAAAGAAGATTCGCAACAATCAATAGCCCGAAAAGGGTTACTGATTGAGCAACAAGCGGTTTAGATTAAACCGCTAAAGCTTTTTAAATACAGCAACCGAAACATCAATATAAAATGGAAGCAATTCATAAACCGCTCACCTTTTCATCCTTTTAACCAAAGCAGCAAGGCAGCTACGCCAGATACATTTCGGAGGCTAAAAATCTCTGATAAATGCAGTTTTGGCAATTCAGATTTTTATTCATTTTTTTACAAAAAAAAATGGCCCCTCCGTAGAAACGGAGCGACCTTTAACGATTGCTTGCCATATGAAAATTTTCGAAGTATAGTTTGTGCTGAATATCACAGCTTATTACGAAAAAAAGGCCTTTAACACTTGCTTACCATATGCCTTTCTCATTTTCGTTTCTCGAAGATAAAATGAGAAAATAAATATTAAAAAACAACTATTGAACGTTATTGTTATTTCAAAAGAGTTTTCCTTTAGTTAAAATCCTTTATGGCATTGCGTTTCAGGAAAATTAAAATATTATGTCCAAACACTTTTCCGATCCTTTATTTCAATTAATTCACTCTTTGGAAAAGGCGGAAAAAAGAAATTTTAAGCTTTATATCAAACGAAGCTCAGCTAAAGAAGACCTTAAAGTCATTCGTCTATTTGATGCGCTCGACAAAATACAGGAGTATGATGAAACGGTTTTATTAAAAAAGTTAGAAGGCATAGAAAAGCCCCAGTTATCAAATTTAAAAACGCATTTATATAAGCAGGTACTGGCCAGTTTACGTTTGTTAAAAAGTTCAGATAACCTCGACCTTCAGTTGCACGAGCAGCTCGACTACAGCCGTATATTGTATAATAAAGGCCTTTATCTGCAAAGCTTAAAAATATTAGACAGGGTAAAGGAGCTGGCAATCGCCTACCATCAGGACAGTGTTTTAATACAGGTAATTTCGCTCGAAAAAAAGATAGAGACCCTGCATATTACACGCAGTTTACAAGACCGAGCAGAAAAATTAAGTATGGAGGCGCTTGATGTAAATGACCGCCGCCGTATGATTACCCGGTTATCGAACCTTGCCCTGCAGCTATATAGCTGGTATATAAAAAACGGTCATGCACGAAATGAGAAGGATGAAGCGGGTGTTAAGAAATTTTTTAAAGAAACGCTTCCATCTCATGCCTTTAAACAGACAGGATTTTACGAAAAACTATACTTGTACCAGAGCTATAGCATGTATGCATTTATAAGGCAGGATTTTTTAATGTATTATCGTTATAATCAAAAATGGGTCGATCTCTTCGAAAACGAACCATCTATGATTGGTGTGGAGATGAGCCATTATTTAAAAGGATACCATAACCTGCTGAATGGCCATTTCGACTTGCGTAATTATGAAAAATTCGACCAGGTATTGCGCCATTTAGAGCGGTTCTCAGAGACTGACCTGGCACAGGAACACGATAACTTTCGAATTCAGACCTTTGTTTATATCAACAGTGCCAAAATTAACCAGCACTTTATGCTGGGCACATTTAAAGAAGGGCTTACGCTGGTGGCATACATTGAAGAAAAATTAAAGGAATATGCATTGTACCTCGACAACCACCGCATTCTTGTATTCAACTATAAGATCGCAACCCTTTATTTTGGTTCAGGAGACTATAGCACCGCTATCGATTACCTGCAAAAAATAATAAATAACAATGTAGATCTGCGCAGCGATCTGCAATGTTATGCCCGTTTAATGCATCTGATGGCGCATTATGAGCTAGGCAATATTGAGATAATGGAATCGCTCATAAAGTCAGTTTACCGTTTTATGGCAAAAATGGAAAATCTTACTGTTATTGAAGAAGAAATGTTTAGGTTCTTACGCCACTCCTTTCACGTGCCTGCCCGAAAATTGAAACCTGAGTTTGAAAAATTCCTGAATACGATTAAACAGTTTGAAAGAAGCCGCTTTGAAACGAGGGCCTTTGCCTACCTCGACATAATAAGTTGGGTAGAAAGCAAAGTGTACGGCCAACCAATGAGCGAAATCATTAAAGGCAAATACATTCGCAATAAACGCAGCCTGATCTACAATAAAAAAGTAGCCTGATGCTTGCGAAAAGCAAATTTTTAGCAAACAAAAAGTGGACGCATTTCAAATGTTTCCACTTTTTTTGTTTTAACTTCAAATCTCACCAAAGAAAAGGAGGTATTCATGCAATCTACAGATCGATCATGGAAGCCTTCGGTTAATTTCGCTTAACCGGGCTGTATCCATTAAATAGTTCTGCCGGCACAGGCAGTGTCGGGGCCACTAAGCTTGCTTAGTGGCTTTTTTGTTTATAAACGGCATTTTGCGATTTGCCCGATTCAAACTCCTGCCGAAATTTATACAATGCTGGTTCCATTCCAGCGGAACGACACCCCGGGTAGGTAAACAAATTCCGTGAAATGTTTTCATTCCGGCGGAATGTAAGGCGGGTCGTTAGATCGGCAGCAACAACAATTTCGAAAATTATTCATCCAGGCAAACATTCATATTTTGAATATTATTTTTTCGATGTGTCGATGTAGAATTCCGAAATGTGCTGTTTTGATTTTAATCCATGGATTTGTTTTATCCAGCTTCCGCTCCTCCGCAACGGGATATTTCCCAATTTTTCAATTCCAAGTTCTCCCTAAGTGGTAACGCAAATAGAAACGGAGGGTTACTTAAAGTCTTAGCGTAGCATGACCATGAACCTGGGATTAAAAGAGGTCTCCGACCTCAAGCCTTTGCAAAAGGTGTTGACAGAATTGCAAAAGCTCACCTAATTCCAACGCCGCATCATTCTTTAGCCAGCAGCGCTCAACCTCGAATAACGGGCGCCCAAATGCTTTTCTAAACGCGCTGTTTTTTGATGAGCAGTTTACATTGGACAAAGATGCCAGCGATTTTCAGCACATTAAAACCACCTTCATTTATACAACATTGAAAAGAATCGTCCATTCTTTTCATCTGCGACACACACCAGGCAGGACGAAATATGTAAATAAAATACGTCCATTTTTGAGTGAAATTTTAATTTTATAACTCATAAGAATCGATACGGTTATTACCAAATAATAGTATTTTGAATTTTCAAAAGCTAAGCAAATAAATTTATTAAAAATGCCTGATTAGATCCTCTGCTTTTTAAACAATGTTTTGAAAAAAAATAGTTTAATATACACGGATTGTTTACTTTAATTTGATTGAAAACCGGTTTGGAATAAATGAAAACATTATTTAAGAAATCAGAAATGCCTGCCACTTTTAAAATTTTTAAATCAAAATGATTAAACAGGCAGGAATTCTAAAAAACTACTGGTATGCTGTAGCCGTTTCAAAGGAGTTGAAGCTAAATAAACCGGTAAAAAAAACTGTTTTTCAAATCCCGATTGTAATCTGGAAATCAAATGAGAATCAACTAACAGCCTTATTAGACCGTTGCTCACACAGGAATGCTCCTTTAAGCGAAGGGAAAATACAGGATGGTTGCCTTGTATGCCCCTACCACGGCTGGACTTATAACACC
>JBBRCW010000088.1:0-19904 GCA_038204535.1 Chitinophagales bacterium
TGGCGGCTTTGATTTATTATTCAAAAAACGCCGGATATTGCTATAGGACGCCCGGTCAACATTTACGGCATAGCCCGTTTGGGGAAATTGCTTTGTGCCTACAAAATCATTTTCTACCGTGCTTGAATAGCTTTCTCCCAACGTGTTTGGGTAATGCGGTTTATTGGTAAACAGGTCTTTGGTAAACGATGAAAGCCTTAAATGTGTGGTTGTGGCGGCCGTGCCGGTTGGTTTTAAGGTAAATACAGCATATATACTGGTTTCTACCGGCACTTTAAACGCTTCATATCCTTCGGCACTAAATGAAATTGTATCGGTTTTTAACGAATAAGGAATACCAAATGCACCTGATGATCCGCTGTAATAAGGGTACTCTCCTTTTGAATGGAGCCTTATGGTGACACCCTGCAGCGGTTGATTTAATGTATTTCGTACCTCGCCGCGTAAGTAATATTGCGCAACCAGGCTATGGCTATTAAGCAAAAGCAATATGATAAGAAACCGCCTCACTTCCTTCATTTCAATACAATGTATTGATTTAGATGCTATATCGATATCTATAGTTGTACTGACGTTTATTAAATTGTTTTAATTGACCACCCCGCGCTAAATAACTGCACAATATTTCATGTATTTGATTGACAGGTATTTAAGAACGTATCAATCTAAAAAAATGTATTATTATCTTAAATAAAATTAATGAACTTCTAAACTAAAATAAAAAGTTGGGACACTGTTGTTAATCTTCCTGTAGTTGAAATAATTCGGGGAGGTTACGTCCGAGGCCATCAAAATCGAGCCCATAACCCAATACAAACTTGTTGGGGATGGAAAAGCAGGTATAATCGATATGCAAAGGAAAAATCGAGGCTTCGGGTTTATGTAAAAGCACTGCTATTTTTAAACTGGCTGGTTGCTGGTTATATACCTGGGGCAAAAACTGATTCATAGTTTTACCGGTATCAATAATATCTTCCAGTATCACTATATTTCTGCCAGTCAGGTCTGTATCAAGTCCAATTGCTGTTATAACCTGGCCGCTTGATTTTGTGCCTTTGTAAGAAGCCAATTTAATAAAACAAATTTCTGCTTCAATAGTCAGGCGTTTAAACAGGTCCGACGAAAACATGAAAGACCCATTGAGGATAGAGATAAACAATGGTTTCTTGCCTTCATAATCTTTACTTAACCGGGCAGCCAATATATTTACTTTTTCAATAATTTCTTTTTCAGAAAGATAAGGAACAAAAGTTTTATTGTGGACCCGAATAGACGAAGACGACATACATAATGGTTAAGAGCGAAATTATCTCATGCGGGTTTCAGAAAACGCCTTATTATTGGTGGCTAGCCTTGGTGAAACTGGTGCAGGATATTTTAAATAAAGGGATTCTCCTTTGGCAGGCTCCATTCCCCTTTGTAAGCGATTATATTCCAATAGGCTATTTAACTGAATGCCTTCTTTCTGACAGATATCGTGCAATTTTTCGTTTGCCTCTACAATATGAACATCTTTGCTTCCTTTTTTTGGCTTCTTTTGTAAGAAAATAAGCTGGCTTGTATGTAAGATATCCACTTCGGGCAACTCATTAAATTCCAATATTTTCTTATAAGAGATATTAAAGTTATTAGCCATAGCCAATAAAGAGGTGCCGGCATTAGAAAATATCACCCGTGTTTCATTAATGGTAAAAACTTCGCCCTCAGGATATTCTGATAAATTTTGGGCAGCCACTTTCATTGTTTGATTTGATGCAAAAGCATGGATTTGTGCGGCCGGTTTATCAGTTTCATTGGTCTCTGATGATATAGGTGTTGATGAAGCTTTAGTTTGTTCATTAAAGACAAACAGTTCTTTCTCCACATGCTGTCGGCGGTTCAATGCAATCAGGGAATATTCCTGCAGGTTATTCTCAACAATTAATTTCATTAGGCTTTGCGGATAGGCGGGGTTTGTGGCATATCCCGCTTTTTTTAATCCTTTTGCCCAGCCTTCATAATCAGTGGGGTCTAATTTAAACAGAAATGAATAATTTGGTCTTGAACGTAGGAATTCAGAATGATCTTTAAATGATTCTTCAACCGAAGGATATTTTCTAAAGCATTCATTCTTTTTATCATCGTCGTGCAAAATGGTTTCTCCTGTCCATTCTTGTTTGCATTTTATTCCAAAGTGGTTGTTGGCCTGGCTGGCTAAATCACTCTGACCGCCGCCGGTTTCTAAAATGCCCTGAGCCAATGTAATGGATGCTGGCACTCCGGTTCGAATCATTTCATCAATAGCCAACTGTTTATATTGCTGTATGTAAGTTGCCACACGCGAATTTTCGCTTTGGGCAAAACAAGTTGATCCTATAATCGAAAAAATAACGATTGTGATAAACATTTGAAGTTTTATCATTTATTTCTTTTTTATCATTAATAATCCATCTCTAATAGTCAAAATGACTTGCTCAACACGGCTATCGTTTGATACATGCCGGTTAAAAGCTTCTATTGCTTTGGCGTTCTTTCCCTTTACTGGCTGGCTAAACACCTCTCCATGAAAAAAAACGTTGTCGGCCATGATAATTCCGCGGTCCGAAAGCCGTGGCACGATCATTTCATAGTAATCTATATACCCGGTTTTATCAGCATCTATAAATACAAGGTCCCAGGTATAAGGTAATTCAGGTATTATATCCATCGCGTTTCCGCGGTGCAATGTAATACGTTTATCCTTTTTCGCCAGTACAAAATTTTTATATGCAGTATCTGCATCAGCCTCCCGCAACTCAATTGTGTGCAGATGTCCCCCTTCATCCAGTCCTTCTGCCATACATAACGCACTATATCCGGTAAAAGTGCCTATTTCCAAAACATACTTTGGCCTAATTATCTTACTTATGAACGACAATACCCTACCTTGAACTTGTCCGCTCAGCATATGTGCATTTGGATGGTGCTGAGTTGTTTCGTGGTTTATTTGCGATAGAATTGGAGATTCGGGCGTAGAATAGGCCCTTGCATAGTCTTCGGCCTCCTGGTTAAATAGGCTGGCTGCTTCCATATTCCGTTAAAAGTAAAAAAATATAACACACAATCAACTATTTACGTAATAAATGCAGTGTTTATTTTCAAAATACTTTTGAATTTAACATAGGTGACAGCGCCGATTACATCCATTTTAATTGATGGCGGGTGTGTTTGTCTTTGTTGAAGAATTAGATATAAGAAACAATCCAATAAAAGTCAACAGGCCGTTTATCACTAGTAATTCAATGCCAATCTGAAAGCCGCCCAGCCAGATGGCGGCATATAAATCAATTATGTAACAAAGGGCAGGAGCCAATAAACAAACAAAGGTTACGGCTAATGTTTCGGGTAATTGTCGTTTTGTTAAAATTCCAAAAGAAAACAAACCTAACAGTGGGCCATAGGTATAACCGGCCAGTTTTAGAATAATATCAATGATTGATTTATTGTCTATCCATTTAAAAATCATCACACACAAAAGGAATAAAGCTGCCATAACCAGGTGAACGGTCATGCGTACCTTCTTTCTTTTTTTCTCATCCCAATCTTTTTTTCTGTTCAAGCCAATCATGTCAATACAAAACGAAGAGGTGAGTGCTGTTAAGGCACCATCAGCGCTGGGAAACAAGGCTGAAATTAGTCCAATGATAAAAATAACTCCAATGATTGGAGGCAAATAACTAAAAGCAATTTCGGGAAAGATGTTATCGCCGATTACATTTTTACCATCCAGTATAAATTGCATCTGCTGCTTTCCATCAACCAAAACCTGCTCAAACGAACCGCCTTTGCTAATGGCAAAAACATATAGCAGGCCGCCTAAAATTAAAAAAATAAAAACCACTATGGCCTGTAACATGCTTAGGGTAAGCATATTTTTTTGTGAGTCTTTCAGATTTTTTACACTAATATTTTTCTGCATCATTTCCTGGTCAAGGCCGGTCATACCAATAGTAATAAAGGCGCCACCCACAATTGATTTTATAAAATAGTCGGGGCTTTTTATGTTGGTGTTAAATATGCCTGTAAAATTGTTTAACTCTAAAGCCTGCCATGTCTCAGACATACCATAGTTAAGCTGGCTCATAATAAAACCAACGCATACAATCAACCCCAATAACATAAAAGTGGTTTGTAGCGTATCGGTAAAAACAATGGTTCTTACGCCGCCTTCAAAAGTGTATAGCAATATCATTAATAAGATTACAAAAGACGTAAAGCCAAATGACACCCCCATACCATCCAGTATAAAGATCTGCAGTACATTTATAACCAGGTAAAGGCGGGCAGTTGCACCCAGTGTTCGGCTAATTATAAAGAACAGTGCCCCTGTTTTGTAGGCAAATACGCCAAAACGATCTAACAGATAATTGTAAATTGAAGTCAGGTTCATTTTGTAATACAGGGGCAGCAATACGAAAGCCACTACAACATAACCCATAACATACCCGATGACCACCTGGAAATAGGAGAACGCCGCCAGTCCCACTTTGCCCGGAACACTAACAAAAGTTACACCGCTGAGCGAGGTGCCGATCATACCAAAAGCCACCAGCATCCAGTTGCTGTTGCGGTTTCCAATAAAAAAAGTTTCGTTGTTACTGTTTCGGCTGGTATACCAGGCTACCCCCAGCAATAAACCAAAATATGCCAATACAAAAGTGAATAATAACGTTGACGACATAGAGAGATTAAGTTTGTCTTATGTTGAATGAGGGTGAAAAGTAGTAAATAAATTAAGACTAATATTGCGCAGTCAAAAACTAACCGAAGAACTTATAGAATCGTACTATAAGAAGGGGGTATTTTAAAAACGAAGCTGGTTAGCACAATTATTAAATTATAAATGATGCAATATAAAGCACTTGCCGTTTTTTGCGGTTCAAAAAGCGGTTCGAACCCTTTGTTTACGCAGCATGCCAGCGAACTGGGCACCTTTATTGGCCAAAATAATATTACCCTTATTTATGGTGGAGGAAGTAAAGGTTTAATGGGGGCAGTAGCCGATGCGGCAATGGAAAGTGGGGGACAGGTGATAGGTATCATTCCTGAATTGTTAATTGGCTGGGAACACCAGCATAAGGGCATTACTGATTTGCAGGTTGTTGCAGACATGCATAGCCGAAAAAAAATAATGTACGATCTGTGCGATGCGGCTATTATTCTGCCGGGTGGATATGGCACCTTAGATGAAATGTTCGAAATGCTTACCTGGAACACGCTTAAAATCCATAATAAAAAAATAATCCTGCTGAATACAGCAGGATTTTTCGATTTCCTTATCGGTCATATCAAAAACATTCAGTTGAATAATTTTTTATACGAAGTCTGGAATGACAGGATAATTATCTTTGACGATCCACAGGAACTATTTAACGCTTTGGCCCAAGATATATGTTGAAACCTGTGCGTAGTATGGGCAATTTAGATCCGTAAGAATCAATATATGGTGAGGCTGGATTGTTACCCACGTCGAACATGATAACAGTAAAGAAACTCGACCGGCCAATTTCACGTGAGCCATAACCAACGCCCATTAGTAAACTCGGCGCCTGGTTCTTGATTTTAATGGTCTCGCCGCTGCCGCCGAATTGCATATTTTTTAAATTTGTATTAAGCCAATTATACTCTGGCAAGGCCTGGATGAAGAAGCCCCTGATTGGGTACACCCTTGCAAACACACCGGCACCATAGTTTGTACTGCGCTGGCGAATACCATTATTTACCTCGGCCCTGAACGAGAAATAGTTGATGTTGGTTGAAATACCGGCATCTAACCATTTAGCTACAGAATACCCAATTTCGGGGTTAGCGCCAATATTAAATCCGCCGTTCCAGCCACCCAGACCTAGACCAATACTTCCGCCTAAAAATATATTGTCCTTTCTAAATTTTCCCCCTTCGTCCTCGTCTTTTTGGCCAAAAGTAATGAGCGTGATTAACAGAAGCGTAACACCGATATATATCTTTTTCATAGTTAAAGTTGTAAAGCTAAGTTTGAAAGTAATTGAAACATAAACAAATAATTATCAGGTATTTAAGATAATATTTGGTTGCAATAAAGTTAACTTGTTTTTACTGGCTTTTATAAATTGCCGATGCATTAAATCCGGTTATCTGAAATTTTCAATGATTGAAATTAAATGAATAAGTGTTAAAATTTTTAAATATTAAATAGGGAGGGTTTACAAAGTACGAAGACAATCGTATGTTTGATACGAAATGGTTCGTAAATAATATAATCAATTTAAACTTCTGTTATGAAACTTACAATGAACGCCACAAGACTGGTTTTTATGCTGGCATTTGCAGCTGCCATTATTGCATTTTCCGCCTTTCGCCAGAAACATACATCCCGCCAAAATACGTTTCGGGACGGCTTTTCCCGGGGAGACGCGGATACCACCACATCCCGCAAACGCAGTCGATCTCAAAATGAATACCACCTGGATCAATTAGACAGCCACATGAAAATAATAGATGACCAAATGGTTGAATTGGAAAAAGAAAGGAAGCATTTCGATCTTTCTAAAATTCAGGCCGAAGTTGATGAAGAATTAAAGAAAATTGATTTTGATAAAATGGCAAGCGAGATTGATGAAGCGATGGCCAAAATTGATTTTACTGAAATAACTGCTGAATTGAAAAACTCAAAACAAATGATTGCAAGCGTTGATATGGCCGGGATAAAAAGGGAAATGGAAAATGTAAAAGCAAATCTGAAAAAAGAAAAATTAAAAGTTGATATTGATTTCTCAAAAATTAAGCAGCAGGTGGACGAAAGCATGGAAAAAGCCCAATAGAATTTGCAAAAGGCAAAGTTAGAAATGAATGCCATGAAGGAGTTTACCGATGTGCTTGAAAAAGATGGACTAATTGATAAAAGGAGACCGTTTACGATTGAAGTGAAAGAAAATGAACTTTTTTTAAAGGGCGTAAAGCAAAGCAAAAAGGTGCAGGAAAAATACAGGCAATATTTTCAAAATAAAAGTTTTAAGCTGAATAATGGTAAGGAGACCAAATAACGGAAAATTTAATTATGCACAAAAACAAGTGATGGATTGTGACCATCGCTTTTTTAATTTCAGTTTTTGAATCTAAAACCTCACCGCCGGGCATTTGATGCCGGTACTCACATCGAGCAAGCCTTGTTTTACGATTGATATTTCGAAGGCACCGCGTGTATTGTTATATTGTTTGAGAGATGAAGTAGTGGCATCGTAATTAAAAGTGATCTTATAACCATTTTGCTGAAAACCTATCATCGGTATCACGGCATCTTTTACTCTGTAATAGGCGCCTAATATCAGTTGGGTGCTTCCATCGCCGCTAAGATCGCGCTGCGCGTTAACTCCACCTACTACTTCCCAGGCGCTGCCCACATTACTTACATAGATGTTCGGATTTAAGATCCAGACATCGCTCTTTTTAAAACTGCCGTTTATAAAAGTGGTAAACCGGGGAAGTACCCTGGCATCCACCGCAGTTGCACTAAAAAAAGTTTCTTTTGGCCGGTTAATATTTAGCGCACTAAAGCCAATATTCAGGTATGTATTTTCCGTTGGAAAATAGGCATAGTTTAAGCCCATGCCCAAAGAAAAATAACCCAGGCTATTGGTGGCAAAACCTTCGCCGCTGGGAGCGGCAATATCAAAAAATTTACCATTCCATTGGTTGTCGAATGTCAGTTTTGAAATATCTACCCGCTTACTTACATAGCCGGCGTTAAAACCAGCGCTAAACAAACTCCCCAACCCCAGGGCCTGGTGATATGCTACAGATCCATAGGCTTTGGTAGAGGTAAGATTACCTGCACCGGCAACATCTCTTAACAACGAACCACCAATTCCAACCCAGCCATTCTCGAACCGGCTGCCAAACAATTGCAAGTCGCCATAAGCGCTCATCGTTTTATAAGGGTTGTCGCTGATAGATGCCCATTGATTTCGATAATTGATCCCCAGCCTGTAATCCCCTTCGGGTATAAACCCGGTATTGGCCGGGTTTACCAGTAAGGGTGCATTAAAATATTGAGAAAAATGCAGGTCCTGCGCGTCGGCTTGCCTGGCTATGCCAAACGAAATTATTATCGCGAGGCAAACTTTTATTAATTGATTTAATGTTTTCATTTTTAGCATCTTAAATCGTTATAGTAAGGTGATGTCGCCCTTCTTCTGATATTTAACTCCATCTGAAAATTCTGCATCCAAAACATAATGATACACTTCGGTGGGCTGAATACTTCCCTTGTACGTTCCATCCCACCCCTCGTTGCGGTTAGTGGTCTGAAATACCAATACGCCCCAGCGGTTGTAAATCTTCCAAACCATTTTATTTATTCCATAGCCTCTAACAAATACTTTGTCGTTTATTCCATCGCCATTTGGCGTAAAGGCATTAGGAACGTCAATCACCGGTACTACTTTCGCTTCTACTATAAGGCAGGTAGTATCGAGACAGCCGAACTGGTTGGCCGCGATAAGGCAGGTATTAAAAGCCTTTGTTTCATTAAATATGTGGCTGATAACTGCTGTTGAAGTAGTCAGCAACGTATCGCCATCTCCAAAATCCCACTTGTAACTGGTGGCGCCTGTTGAAGAATTAATAAATTGAACCGGCGTGTTTTCCTGGGGCGGCTTGGGTGCAAAAGAGAAATTAGATGAAGGTTTATCGCTTACGGTAATCGTAAAGCTGGCACTGTCAATTTTGTTGCACGTAGAAGTATCCACCGCCCTTAAACGAATAGTATAGGTGCCTGGTGTAATGTAATCATGTATGGGGCTGCTGAGCGTAGAGATGGTGCCATCGCCAAAATCCCAAAAGAATTCTTCGCCCCCAAGGGATGTGTTTTTAAATACTGCCGTATAAGGTGCGCAGCCACTGGGCGGGGTTTCAAAAGCGGCTTTTACATTGGCTGCTATTCGCAAAGTCTTAACTACAGAGTCTGGTGCGTTACAGAAGTTCGTATCGGTTAAAACCATCCGTATTTTGTAAGTGCCAATACCTGGAAAACTATGATTGAACGCCGCCGTACCTGTAACCAATGGAGCAGAACCATCATCAAAATACCAGGTAAACGAATTGTTTCTGAAGGGCTTGCCTGTGGGTACATACGACGTATTTGTAAACCGATAGGTGGTCGACTCGCATAAACCTGTTTTAGCCGAGTTAAAACCTAGAATGGCCTCATCATCTCTAACCCGGATGGTAGTGTATGCTGTGTCGGCAATATTACAGCTGGTTGAGTCGATTGAAACCAGCCTGACGAGGTAGTTACCCACGTTATTAAAGGTATGTTTTTCCGATGGTACAGTAGTATTAACATCGGGGCTGCCATCACCAAAATTCCATACATATTTTTTACCGGCAGCAACCGTATCAGTAAAATCTACGGTAAGCGGCACACAGCCTGAGGTATCGCGTGGTACCCCATTTATGGAAGCTCTTATACTGCTTGAAATTCCTGCAAGGTTAAAAGCAATCTTAACTGCAGCAAGGTTACAATTTGGAGACCCGTTTGTAGGAGACCAAACGCCCGGCGTTGTTGGAAAAACGGCTGTCCGGCCGCAATTGGCGCACATTGCCTGGTAAATAATTCCGTTTCTATCAAAGCGGCTTGTTCCACCATCAACATGCTCTCCCCCTCCGTTGGTACTAAACTGACCAAAAAAGCTGCCATACAATTGGCTGGTAGCATTTTTCTCCAGCACAAAAAAGTAAAAATCGCTGCCATCGGTTCGGCTTTGTATAGCATCGGGCGTTATGGTTAACCCCGATGTACCTGCGTTTGGATACCCCTGGTTGGTACCATTGCCCCGGTTCAATTCGCCGCCCCAGCCGGATACATATACATTTTGGCACCGGTCCACTAAAAATGCAATGGGCGAAATATTAGGGGAGGTGGCATTGGTGCCGAAATTTGTAAAATATTCGTATGCCGAGAGATCGGGCTTTAGTTTGGCAATAAATTGTTTGCCGCCTGGCTGCGAAAATGCGGCGTTAATTACCGGAAAATTACCTGTAGAGGTACCCATGATGTATGGAAATCCAAATGCATCGAACTGTATGCCATATAACATATCTATAAGCGGCGTGCCTATATAAGAGGTTTTTAACTGGCTGCTGCCATCATTAGAAATAATGGTAACAAAACCGTCGCATACGCCGCCATTATACACTGGCCCCACCGTGCCGACCTTATTGCCCTTTAGATCGGGGCTAACTGTGTTGCCCCCCACATAAATATTGTTGTTAAGCGGATTTAAAGCCAGAACAAAACAGGCATCGTCGTCGTTGCCGCCCACAAAACTGCTGAACAAAATGGTTGATAAATCAGCATTGGCTTTTATTAAAACCCCGTCCTGTTTTCCACCTCCGGGCGTGGTTTGAAAGGCACCGGGTGTAGTGGGAAAACGATCGGATGCGTTTGTTGTACTTAATGACTGCGAACTTGATGAAAGGTAAATGTTACCGGCATTATCGAGAATGACCTCGCTACGCGAATCGTCGCCATAGTTACGACGTATGGTTTCGGCCCCCATAGGGGATGAATATTTGGAGCGAATATTTACACCATCGTTTTCTTTGCCGCCAATTTTAATGGAACCTAATAGTGCACTGCCGGTTGCATTTAATTTTACAAGTACGATATCGTAATTTCCGCCCGGGCCAAAATTGGGCGATCGGGTGGGGAAGTTAGTTGAACTGGTTCTTCCGCCAATTACAAGTTCGCCCTGGGCATTAACAACCAGGCTATGCGGGTGCTCGTTTGCCGAACCGCCGATATAGGTGGCATACATTCTGCGAACACCATCGGGCGAAAATTTCATGATACCCATATCAAATGGGCCGGTGCCATCTTCGTTAGCGCCAGCGCCCCAGGTGGTTTGAAAAGCGCCGGTACTTACCGGGAAACCTGATGCGAAAACAATTCCTCCTGCATAAAAACTTCCATCGGGTCCGTAGGTGGCTGTGTATCCCCAATTGTCTGCGGTACTGCCGGTAAAGGTGGCAAAAATCAAAGTGGGGTCAATTACTAAGGTGGCGTTTTTATTATAGTTTGGGATGACAAACTTTACAACATTACCCGAAACAACGAACCTGCAATCGACCTCTTTCTTTATTCCATTTTCAATCTGGTACGAATAGGGCGCCAGTTCCTTCATTTCGCCTACTGAAGTTGAAATAATTAATTGGCCATTCTTCACCTTTAAATTATCGGCTCCGTCAAATTTAAGCGCAATGCCGCTAACATCTGATCCGGGGTTCGCGATAATATCATATTTCAGGTGCCCGTTGTTGGTATAATAACGTACATCCACCCCCTTATACATATTTTGGTAAGTAATGGCCTGGAATGTTTGGCAATTGGAGGCCCACTGTTTTGGATCGTTGCCTATAAAATAATTTGTTAAGGTATTAATGGGTTTGTCGCCAACGATGGTGGGGTCTCCCGAATTTACAAACTGTACATCGTATGCATGCGAACGAAGTGTAACGGCCGGCTGACTGGGAGATGCTGCAGGGGACGAGCTGGCCGATCTTGCAGATTTTATACTGGCAGCAGTTACAAGCTTAACCGATGATTTGTTGTCAGGATGGTAATATTCGGCCATTGCCTCCAGATCGGCGGAGTTGTGCTGTAAAACACGATAGCCATTCTTCTCCAGAAAGAAAGCACCGTTGCTGGTAAGGCCTTTAAAAGTTATCTGCGAATCCCATTGTCCCTTATTTTCTACAAATTCCAAATTGGCATACGACTGGCCTAAACAAGGAATATAGGCCTGTAATAAAAACAAAATAGAAGCTATTGATAAAATCTTTTTCAAGTAGTTCAGTATTTAAATAAAAGTTACTAACAAAAAACTAAAAAGCATTGCCTAAATTCAGTGCAACTTATGATTGTGCGCAACAGCGGCAACCAAAGCGTTACACAAATACCCAATATTCTCAATAATGCAGCAGGATTCGGCTTTGCCGTAAAAATCGCCTGGTAAACGATGCTATGACTCATGGCTACCTGGGTCTTTTTATAAGCAGATAGCAGTTCGTAGTTTTGGGTGTGGCAAACATTCTTAAATGTTTGGTAAAATACAATCTAATAACCAATTGATCATAAATGTAGTGACCCACAAAAACGTTTTCAATATCTGTATATACAACAAAACAAGCAAGGCAGTTTTATTGATTAATTAGTTTGTTATAAAAGTGTAAAACATAATAGCCAACTTAAAATTCTTTGTCGAAACAATAATCAGGATATTTTACTCCAGACAGTTTTGCCTTTTTGCATTTGGAGGTAATGTTTCAGACGAATATTGTCACCCGAAATTAACTCTTCGTCGGCGGTTAAAAGTTCGCCTGCTTTTATTTTGGCTTTTTCTAACAAATCTTTATCGTTGATAATATTGGCCAACTTAAAATTTAGCATACCACTTTGGCGTGTGCCTTCTATATCGCCTGGCCCCCTTAGCTCTAAATCTTTCTCAGCAATTTTAAAACCATCGTTGGTGGCACACATAATTTTAATACGTTCTCTGCCTTCGGTGCTTATTTTGCTTCCCGTCAATAAAATACAATAGCTCTTTTCGTTACCCCTTCCAACGCGTCCACGTAACTGGTGCAACTGCGACAGGCCAAATTTTTCGGCGCTTTCAATTACCATAACCGAGGCATTTGGCACGTTAACGCCAACTTCAATAACCGTTGTGCTTACCATTATTTGAGTGTCGCCGGTAACAAAGCGTTGCATATTGGTTTCTTTTATATCCGCTGGCAGTCGGCCATGTACCATGCTTATCCAGTATTTTGGTTCGGGAAAAAAGGCTTTCACGTGCATATAACCGTCCATCAGGTTCTCGTAATCGAGCGTTTCGCTTTCTTCAATCAAAGGAAAAATAATATAGATCTGGCGGCCCTTATCAATTTCTGTCCTTATAAAATCCATGACCTTAACGCGGTGCATTTCGTTGCGGTGCACCGTGGTAATGGGTTGCCGGCCCGGAGGTAACTCATCCATTACGCTATAATCCAGATCGCCATAAGCAGTCATAGCAAGGGTTCGCGGAATGGGTGTTGCAGTCATTACCAAAACGTGC
Source organism: Chitinophagales bacterium (assembly GCA_038204535.1). Taxonomy (GTDB): domain Bacteria; phylum Bacteroidota; class Bacteroidia; order Chitinophagales; family Chitinophagaceae; genus Segetibacter. The sequence continues at coordinate 13,113 of JBBRCW010000088.1, forward strand.
GGATGTATGGGAGCCTTTGCCCAAAGTTTAGCCCGCTGTGCTACACCAAAACGGTGCTGCTCGTCTACAATCGACAACCCCAGATTCTTAAAAACAACAGGATCTTCTATCAGGGCATGTGTACCAACAATCATGTGCAACGATCCATCGGCCAGCAAAGCCAATATTTCGCGTCGGGCGGGTTTTTTAGTACTACCGGTCAGCAAGCGAAGGTTCACCGGCATATCTTTCAAAAGTTCGCTCAATCCATTAAAATGCTGCGTTGCTAATATTTCGGTGGGTGCCATCAAACAGCTTTGAAAACCGTTATCCGCTGCCAGTAACATGGTTAATAAAGCTACAATGGTTTTGCCGCTGCCAACATCACCCTGTAACAGGCGGTTCATTTGCTTGCCGCGGGCCGTATCGGTCCGTATCTCTTTAATGACCCTTTTTTGCGCATTGGTTAAAGTGAAAGGCAGGTATTGGTTGTAGAAGGTGTTGAAATATTCACCCACCTTTTCGAACGTTACGCCCTTGCTGTGGCGGTGCCGCTGTAACCGGGTGATGCCAAGCCGTACCTGAGCAATAAACAGCTCCTCAAACTTTAACCGGAGCACTGCCTGGTCGAATTCAGTCGTATTTTTTGGATAGTGAATATTGGTGTAGGCGCTGTACCTATCCAATAACTGCATTTGCTGTAAGATGGCAGCGGGCAGGTTTTCCTGTATGTCTTTCGGCCCCAGCATTGAAAGCAGGGTTTGCGTTAGCTTGCCGATCTGTTTGCCATTCAGTGCCCTTGCCTTTAGTTTTTCGGTGGTGGGATAAATGGGTTCGAGGTAACTTTTGCCATTGATCATAGAGGCATCAAATGGCTCCAGCTCGGGATGAGTCATTTGGGGTTTTCCGTTAAAAAAGCCAGTGCGTCCAAACACAAGGTAAGGCATGCCCACCTTCAGGTTTTTTTCTGCCCAGTGTATGCCCTGGAACCAGCACAATTCAAGCGTGCCGGTTTTATCGCGTAATTGGGCAATCAGCCGTTTACTTCTTTTGTCGCCTATAATTTCCAAACTATCAATAATGCCTGCCACCTGCAAAAATTCAGTCGCAATAGTAATTTCCCCAATCTTATTGATGGATGTTCGGTCTATATGCCTTAACGGGAAATGTTCGAGCAAGTCGCCAAAAGTAAAAATATTCAGTTCCTTTTTAAGTATGTCGGCTTTTAATGGGCCAACGCCTTTCAGGTATTCAATGGGATTGTCTAATATGGAAGGCGCGAACTGTATAATAATGTATTTATAACAAAAATACGGGAAGGAAGATATAGGTAATGTATGCGATAGCGTGTGTCTTTCTCCGCCTTATCTTTTTCTCGTATCTCACCATAGTCACAATTTTGTGGTTATTGTTGTAACCATTAAAAGTGGCTTTGCATTGCTAATGACAAATGGATACATTTCTAATTCAAAAATTTAAAGCACAACACAATTCTTCACCTAAATGCAGCTTTTCCCATTTTCGGAAATGAGAGGCCGCTTCGATTGACTTTATTAACTCTTACTATTTATCGATTTTGTACAACATGAAAGATTTTGCTGTTTTTTTTAAAAAAACCTGTGTTTGAAATATTACAATGATCGTTTCAAGCGTTTAACCCACATTAAAAAATTATAAAAAAATTTGTCATTCATGAATTCCACCATGTACCGCCTGTTTTTATTATTAATTGTATGTTCGTTTTGCAATTTGGGCTTTTCTCAAAGCCAGCAGCAAAACAAAACCTTGTATTATAAGCCTGCTTCAACTATAAACGGCCTTACTCCGGTTCGTGTAGATTTTAGCTATAAGGTGGTGAATATTTTAGGATCGATGACCCTTATTGCCGATGCGAAATGTACCGGCGACCTGGTATATCAGTATAAAGGCAGAGAGTTTACTTTTACCGGTATTGACGAAGCGGTAAGAAAAGTTGTGGCGCATAACCCGGTAATCAGGGTTTCGGTTGCGGGCCCTAATGGTTTTAGTAAGGAGATGAGCCTGGGCATAGTAAGCGGAATAGGGGGAAGTTTTTTTGGAAACTCGTATTCAATAAAAGAAGCCAAAAGCAAAGAAGAAAAAGATGCCAATGCATATACCGTTACACCCTTGCAAGTAACGAGTGTATCGTATGAGAATGGTTGGGATGTTCAAAAAATTCTGGATGAGAAAATTAGAAATGAACAAAAAGCCATAGAAATAAAATCGTTCATAGAGAGCGGCGACAAAGCAATGGCAAAGCAAAATTTCGCCGAAGCTGAAAACAATTATTTCAAAGCCAAAAAATTAGATAATGACAATCAATTTTTGACTACGCAGCTTGAAAAGATAAAAAATGAAAAGAGAAAAATAGATGCAAAAAAAAATTATGATGATCTGATGGCAGCTGCAAAATCAGCAGAAGCGGCAGGCGATCTTGACAATGCTGAAAGGCTTTATGCAAAAGCAGGCGGCGAAGGGGTCAATAATTCAATTGCTAAAAACGAAGCTTTGAGGATGTCTTCTCTAAAAGAAAAGAAGATGAAAGAAACGGAAGAGAAGATCAGGCAGATGAAAGAAAAGGAAGACAGGCATCAGCAAGAGCAAAAGGACCAGAATGCTAAATCAGAGGCAGAAGCAAAAAAAGGCCTTCAGGAAAAAGAAGCATATAATAGGCAATTAGCCCAGCAGAAAACAGACAGTATTGCTGCTTCGCTGGCTTATGCCGAAAAAGTTAAATTGGAAGATGAACAGAAAAGGATCAAAAAAATACTCGAAGAGGAAGAGAGGATAAATGAAAAGGCGGAAAAGGAAAAATATGCTAAAGACGCAACAGTAAGAAGGGGAGGCGATGAAGCCCGTTTAGAAAGGTTGAAGCGTATTATGGCTTATGATCCTGAGTTGTATTATAATTCACTCAAATCTGCAAATGAACTTTTCGATAAGGCTTTAAAAATAAATCCGGCGGGGGAATTACAGCTAAAGCGTGAATGGTGGGATAACAACCCGTACATTCAAATGTTTGCGGACGACCTTTATGAGAAGCAACGCAGAGAGAATCATTGGAACTATATGAAGAAACAATCTGAAGCCAAGGGTGCTGTTTATACGGCTAAACAGGCTTTTATAGATGCCGTTGCATATGTTGATTATGGATCGGCAAAACATGAGCACTTGTTAGATAAAATTGAAAGTTGTAATGATCTGATAGATGACTATGAGGTCTCCTGGAAAACCGATTTTAAAGGGGAGAACAACAGGATAAAATTTAGGGAGCAGGCCAAAAGCATGGCGGCGGCCCAAATTATGAGTAACGATCATAATAAGGCTATGATGGCATACGATGCTTTACAGCAAAGCGCAGAACAGCCAACGCAATACCTTGTAAAAAAATATGAATTAGCGGCCCGGTTCGATAAGGCGGAACAAAAGTATCAGCAGGATATGGCAGTTGCCGGACTGACCAATTCAGTTGCAATGAGTGGTATAGTAAATGACAACACCTCGGTATCGGTAATCGACAGGGGTATGCAAATAAATGCATTTACATCCATAGGTTATACCATGATACCTATGCTAATGAACGAAACATCGGATATCAATACGCCACAGACAACTATTCAGGATTTAGGTGTTGTAACAACAAGTGCAGGCCTTGACTGGTGGGTGTATAAATCGCGGCCTATAGAAATTAATATTGGGGGATTTGGAGGTATTGGCCTGTTGCCAATGAAAGGTATTTCCTCTTTCTATTACCATTACGGAGGCAAGTTGAATGTTAATTTTGGGTTTAAACGATTTAAAATTGCCAATTCGATAGAAACGCTGACACGAGCTGGAAGTCAGGAAATTGATTATGATGTTTTCCAGGCAAGTAATACCAATTCTTCGTCGGCCAACAATCGCATAGGTAAAGGCTCTTTTAATTACAATGTACTACGAGTGGGATCCGGCTTTAAAATTGACCTGGGCGATAAATACGAAGCCAGTCATATCTTGTTCAATGTATTTGCAGAAAAGCCGTCTTTTTATCCCGAAAGCATTTTTAAAAAACCAATTTTTTCTTACGCTTTGGAGTGGATGTCGTTCAACAACCTTGTAATGAGTATTTCTTACGCCAATAATTATGTTATTGCCGGTGACAAAAAATATTCAATATCCGAAGGGAAGAACAAATCTTATCTGCAGTTTCAATTTGGAAAATACTGGACCATTCTATAAACAATTTAAATAGGAGAAAGTGAAAAATAAATTCATACAAATCGTATACTCAATTTTGGTGTTCAGCATTATGTTGGTTAGCTGTAACAAAGAATCCTTTATAGAAAACGCAGGTGCCATTTCTGTTGTAGGTACAAATCCCACTAACAATACAGGAAGCATTACCATCTGGACAAGCAACCCTTTGGTTACCATTTGCTCGGCTGGTTTGCGTATATCCATTGACGGAAATTTTAAGGGTTCCATTTCAGACTACAGTTCAGTCGATATAAATTGTGGTACGAATGGTACAAAATCTATCACCATCATACTTTCGGAAGGTTCGCATTCCTATACCGCTAATGGCACAGGAACCTTTTGTCCGAAATATTCCGGCAGTTTTACCGTAAAAAAAGGAAAGTGCGTTGCGTTGGAACTGACCAAATAATAATCTATTACGTTTACTAAAGACAGTATTTGATGCCCCGGTAAAGACAGGCGTTCAATCTTTGTGACAATTCAACCGAGGTTAATTCTGTCGGGCCAGGTTATATGGTAGCTAAAATTAACGTCAGCGCAGCGTCTTCTAATTTTATACCATGTTTCTGACATTATAAAAATGATCATTATTTTAGGTGTCAGATTGAAACAGGAAAAAATGCAAGAAGATATAAAAGATGATTTAGCCAGGCTGGAAAGCGGCGACCTGCCTAAAGAAGCCGCGGTTGAGTTGCTTGCAAGATTAAGGAGGGCTATTAAAGAAGATCCAAAAAGTGGAAAGGAGCTGGGTAAGTTTATTTCGCTGGTTGATAAGGTAATAAAGGCTGAAAATGAACATACACTATTAAGCCTGCAGCCTATTGCAGGAGGGCACATTGCCATTGGCCATAAGCCCGGCGGTAAACTGCCTTATGCAGGCTTAAAGAAAACTGGTGTTACGGTAATATTGACTTTGCTGCAAGAACATGAAGGAGCTCCCGGAATTGGCGGGCAGGTTATTAAGGAGGGGATGCAGTGGATCTGGTTCCCTTTTTCCGCTTCAAATCCCCATGGTTCTGAAAAAGCATCTATGGTAGTTGAGTTATTTCAGCAACTACAAGCATTATTGGAAGCTGGAAACCAAATATATATCCATTGCTCGGCAGGCATACACCGCACCGGTATGATTTCGTATGGTCTGCTACGTTATCTTGGGAATAATGCACTGGAGGCACGCGCCATTTTAAAAGAATTAAGAAACGTTACCGCAAGCCAGGTGGGAGAAGAAAGACTGGAATGGGGCGATCAATTTGGGACCTGATTTTTTTAATTACATCCTGTTTAGTTGTGCCTCCTGCAATTTTGAATTGGTTAATATTCCTGAATTGAAGAATGATAAGTTGTTTACGCTTGAGAAATGGACGTTTCAATTTTCAAATCTGCCATTTCCCATTTCCGTTTTATCTTCGCCGCCTTTATGGAAGCAAAGAAACAGATCGTAATGAGTGGCATAAGGCCGACCGGATTTTTACACCTGGGTAACTATTTTGGTGCCATACGTAACTACGTGCGTATGCAGGAAGAATATGAATGTTTTTTCATGGTAGCAGACTTGCATTCATTAACTACACACCCCGATACAAAGGAGCTGAAAGCAAACGTACACCGTGTATTGGCGGAGAATATAGCCTGCGGCCTCGATCCGGATAAGGCGGCCTTGTACTGCCAGAGCCACGTGTACGAAACCAGCGAACTGTACCTATACCTGAATATGCTGGCCTATGTAGGCGAATTGGAAAAGACGGTAACCTTTAAAGAAAAGGTGAGATTGAATCCGCACAATGTAAATGCCGGGTTATTAACCTACCCTGTGCTTCAGGCTGCTGATATTCTTATACACCGGGCCAGCCTGGTGCCAGTGGGTAAAGACCAGGAACAGCACCTGGAGATGGCGCGTAATTTTGCCAAACGTTTTAACCACCGCTATGGTGATGTGCTGCCGGAACCCATTGCCTTTAACTATAGCGAAGAATTGGTGAAAGTGCCCAGCCTGGATGGTTCGGGTAAAATGAGTAAGAGCGAAAACCAGTTGGCAACGTTATACCTGGCCGATAGTGATGAACTGATCCGTAAAAAAGTAATGAAGGCAAGGACCGACAGCGGTCCAACCGAGCCAAATACACCCAAGCCTGATTATATCGAAAATATCTTTTTATTATTGAAATTGGTGAGCAGCGCTGACGTTATTAAGAAGTTTGAGGAGGATTATGATAAATGTCAGATAAGGTATGGCGATCTTAAGAAACAACTGGCGGAAGATATGGTCGGTTTTATAAGTCCCATCCGCACCAGGGTGGAAGCTATTCTGCATAATGAACAATACCTGAAAGAAGTGATGGAAAAAGGTGAAGCCAAAGCCAGGCAGAGCTCAAAAGCAACTTTGCAGGTTGTAAGGCAATCTATGGGCTTACAATACTATTGAGCGAACCGCAGGCAGTGAATAATGAATAATGAATAATGAAAAGTGAATAGTGAACACTTGTGCATGCCTAATATAGGTTGACAAAAATCAATCACTTATGAGGCATGAAACTAAGCAAAAATTACAGATTCGAG